>JAEWQT010000079.1 GCA_023399105.1 Pseudomonadota bacterium
GGATATCATCGCCCGGCACCGGCTGGCAACATTGCGCCAGCAGGGTCACCAGATTGCCAACGCCCTCAATATAAATGTTGTTGTCGTTGGCTTTGCGGTCATGTTCCGGTTTACGCAGCAACGGTAATTCCTGTTGCGCCTGACCGGTATCGGCCCGCCGCAGCACGGCGGTAACAATCTGGCCAACACGCAAATCACCGGCACCAATGGCGGCGAACATATCGTCGACCGATTTCATGTTCATATCGCCAGCGATTGGCGTCAGTGGTTCATTGGCCAGATCCAGACGATCAAGTTCGCGCAATAACAACTGCCGGCCTTCTTCGACGTTCTGATCACGGGCCTGCAATTTAAACCAGTGCGCCACTTTGGCACGGGCGCGGCTGGTATGCAGATAACCGGCTTCCGGATACAACCAGTCGCGGCTGGGGTGGCCGTTGGGACTGGTCAGAATTTCCACCTGCTCGCCGTTTTTCAGCAAATACGTCAGCGGTACAATGCGGCCGTTAACCTTGGCGCCGCGGCATTTATTGCCCACTTCGGTATGCACCCGATAGGCGAAATCCACCGGCGTGGCGCGTGGCGGTAAATCCACCACATGGCCATCCGGGGTAAAGACATAAATTCGGTCGGGGTTAATGTCGGCGCCGAAATCCTGCGCTAATTCGGGTAAGTCACCCAGTTCTTCGTGCCATTCCAATACCTGCCGCAACCAGGTAATTTTCTGTTCGTAACCCTGATCTTTGGCGTTGATATCGGTGCCTTTATAAAGCCAGTGCGCACACACGCCCAGTTCGGCATCTTCGTGCATCTGATGGGTGCGGATCTGCACTTCCAGCACTTTGCCTTCCGGCCCCACCACGGCGGTATGCAAGGAGCGGTAACCGTTTTCTTTCGGGTTGGCGATGTAGTCGTCAAATTCGTTGGGAATATGCCGCCACAAACCATGCACAAGCCCCAGCGCGGCGTAGCAGTCTTTTAATTCCGGCACCAGAATCCGTACCGCGCGGATGTCGTAAATCTGCGAAAAATCGAGATTTTTCCGGCTCATTTTGCGCCAGATACTGTAGATATGTTTTACCCGGCCATAGACATCACATTTAATGCCGGCACCGAGTAATTCATCGCGCAGGCGCTGCACCACATCGTCAATGTAATCCTGCCGGGCCAGGCGTTTTTCATCCAGCAGGCGGGCAATTTTCTTATAGGCCTCCGGCTGCATATAACGGAAGGCCAGGTCTTCCAGCTCCCATTTCAGATGGCCGATACCCAGGCGGTGCGCCAGCGGCGCATAAATATTAAAGACTTCTTCGGCGACTTTACGGCGCTTGTCTTCCGGGCCGTCTTTCACGGCACGGATGGCCGAGGTACGTTCGGCCAGCTTGATTAACGCCACCCGCACATCGTCGATCATGGCGACCAGCATTTTGCGCAGGTTATCCACCTGTGCCTGACGCTGGCCCAGCACCATTTCATCTCCAGAATTCTGAATGGCGCTGATGGCCGCCATGCGCAGCACGCCTTCGATTAATTTGGCCACTTCGGCGCCAAAATCGCGCTCTACCTTCTGCAGCGCCAGCCGGCCTTCCCGCACCGCCCGGTACAGAATAGCGGCCACCAGCGACTCGGTATCCAGGCGCAGATCGAGCAGAATCTGCGCCATTTCCAGGCCCATCTGCACACTGTCGATGGACCAGTAGGTGCGGTTAACAATGGCTTCGTCCGACAGCTGTTTGGCCAGCGTCAGGGCACGACCCAGGGTTTCCGGGTCTTTTACGTCATACGCCTGCTGGATACTGTCCAGCCAGCTCGCTACGTCCAGCGAGCCGTCGTGTAACAGCGGATGGTCGTCACGCACCTTAACCATGTCGTTTTGCCTTCCGTTCCAGTAATACCATGGTTTCCACATGATGGGTCTGTGGAAACATATCCATAATGCCGGCCCGCACCACCTGATAACCGGCCGTTGTTAATACGTTCAGATCGCGGGCCTGAGTGGCCGCATCGCAGGCCACATAGAGAATGCGCGGCACCTGCCGCTGCAGCAGTTCCTGCATAATACCGGCGGCGCCGGCACGGGGTGGATCGAGCAGTACCGCCGCCGGATCGGGCAGCTCGCGTAAGCCGTCGTTACCGCTCAAATCCGCACAGCGGGCCTGCAGCGGCAGTTGCAACTGCTGTGCCTGCTGCTGCAGGCTGGCGACCATGGATTCATCGCCTTCCACCGCCCACACCTGCTGCGAGCGTTTGGCCAATGGCATGCTGAAATTGCCATGCCCGGCAAACAGATCCCAGATCACTTCATCCGGCTGCGGCTGCAGCCAATCAAGCGCCTGTTGCACCATGGCGCGGTTCACGGCGCCATTCACCTGCATAAAATCGTCCAGCTGAATCTGCAGCGCCAGTTCGTCAACACGATGGAACAAAGGTTCCGCCAGCGCCGGCCACAGCAACTGCGGCGCTGCCTGTTTGTCGGTTTTCAGCCACAGCTGCAACGGCAGGCTGCCGGCGCTTGCAGTACCCTGCAGCCAGTCAATTAACGAGGTCTGATCCGCGTCACTCAGGGGTTTTAAAATCCGCAGCACCAGGGCCAGGGCGTTATCCGCGACAATGACCTCAATCTGGGTAATGTGCGCCCGTCCCTGCAACCGGCCGAGCTGCTCGCGCCAGGCCGCCCAGTTCAGGGCCGGATGCACCGGCAACACCAGGCACTCATCAATATTGGTCAGGTGCGCTGAGGCCGCCTCACGGAAACCCACAAAGTTTTCACCTTTTTGCTGACTGAAACGCACGCCCAGGCGCGCCTTACGCCGGTAATGCCAGGGCCCGGCCTGAATCGGTGGCTGCCAGTCCGGTACGCTGATGTTCTGGCGGCTGAATTCCCGCGCCACCCGCTCCTGTTTAAAGCTGAGCTGATCCGGGTACTGCAGATGCTGCAGATCACAGCCGCCACAACGCTGATAATGCGGACAACGGGGTTCGGTGCGCTGCGGTGATGGCGTCTGAATGTTCAGCAGGCGGGTTTGCCACACCTGCCGGCGGCGGCCATCCAGCAGCACCTCGACGGTTTCTCCGGGCAAGGCGCCAGGTACAAAGTAGACATCGCGGTTACGCCGCGCCACGCCCTCACCTTCTGAGGTCAGATTATCGACCATCAGGGTCAGACGCGTGGTTGAAGTTGCAGGTTTCACCAGCGCTCCTCAGGTTAACGAACCGGCCAGACTCATACGGCGTGCCGGTGTGACGG
>JAEWQT010000108.1 GCA_023399105.1 Pseudomonadota bacterium
CTGATTCTCCGCAGGCCGCAGCCTGGACGGCTGCCGGTATGGTTGCGCCCTGGTCGGAGTCGCCGCTCTGTCATCCACAGGTGTTTCAGTTGGGATTGCAGTCGCTGGCGTTATGGCCGGCCTTGCTGGAAGAGCTGGCACAGGATACCGGCATCCAAGTGGCTTATGGTCAGGGCGGCAGTGTGCTGGTGGCGCATCCGGCCGATCAGGGCGAATTGCTGCAGTTTGGCCGTTCATTGCGCCAGCACGGCGGTTGGCGCGGTGGCCGTACCGACAGCGTGCAGCCACTGCAGGCGGGTGAATTACTGGCTTTAGAACCAGCCCTGAATCCACAGCTGCTGGCCGGTTTCTGGCTGCCGCAGGAAGCGCATATCGATAACCGCGCGTTGCTGGTGGTGCTGCAACAGGCCGCACAGCAGGCGGGCGCTGTTTTTCACTTCAGTTCGCCGGTCAGCAGCGTTGCTGATATTAGGGCCGCAACAGACGAGTTCTGGCTCGACTGTCGCGGCACGGGCGCGCGGGCGGATCTGCCGGAACTACGTGCCGTGCGCGGCGAAGTGCTGTGGCTCGACAGTGCTGAGGTACAGATCAGCCGCCCGGTGCGCTTGTTGCACCCGCGCTATCACCTGTATCTGGTGCCGAAGGGGCAGGTGGACGGCCGTTACCGCTATGTGCTGGGTGCAACGGAAATTGACAGTGACGACCGCTCGCCGGTGAGTGTCAGGTCAGCGCTGGAGTTGCTCAGTGCGGCTTACAGTCTGTGCCCGGCGTTGGCCGAGGCTCGTATTCTCAGCTTCGAGGTCAATTGCCGCCCGGCGCTGCCCGATCATAAGCCGTGCATTGTGCCTGTATCCGGTCAGGGGCTGCGGATTAACGGGCTGTTCCGTCATGGCTATCTGCTGGCGCCGGCTGTGTTGCAGCAGCTGCAGACGGAGTTTGACCTGCCGTTGCAATTGCCCGACCGGGGTTCGGCAGCAATGGCGGCAGAGGAGGTCAGTCTATGCGTTTAATCATTAATGGTGAGCCCTACGAATGCCAGGTTTCCCCGGCTTCACTGCAGGCACTTTTGCAGCAGCTGGGGTTTCTGACGGATGATGCCACGGCCTTTTCCATGCGCTTTGTGGTCGCCCTCAATCAGCACATCATCACTTCCAGCCGCTATGCCAGTACGGCGTTGCAGGAAGACGACTGCATCGATGTACTCAGCGTGATTACCGGGGGCTGATATGAACGATGCATTGATGATGGCGGGCGAAACCATTGGCAGCCGTTTGTGGCTGGGGTCGTCACTGTACCCTTCGCCACAGGTGATGAGTGAGGCGCTGCAGGCCGCGCAGCCGGGGTTTGTGACCTTGTCGTTGCGCCGCCAGAGTGCCGCCCAGTTACAGCAACAACAGCAGCCGGACAGCCACTGGGCTTTGCTGCAGAGCTACGTGCGTGACAGTGGCGCGCGCTTATTGCCGAATACCGCCGGTTGTCATTCGGCGCGCGAAGCGATTTTGCTGGCGCAAATGGCGCGGGAGCTGTTTGCCACCGACTGGATCAAGCTGGAAGTGATCGGCGACGACTACAGCCTGCAGCCGCATCCGCTGCAGCTGGTGGAAGCGGCGCGCGAACTGATTGCACAGGGCTTTAAGGTGCTGCCCTATTGCACCGATGATCTGGTGTTGTGCCGCACCTTGCTGGAACTGGGCTGTCCGGCGGTGATGCCCTGGGCGGCACCGATCGGTACCGGCAAAGGCCTGCTGAATCCCTGGCAATTACAGACCCTGCGCGACCGCCTGCCGGATGCGGTGCTGGTGATCGATGCCGGACTCGGCAAACCCTCGCAGGCCATGGCGGCGCTGGAAATGGGCTTTGATGCCGTCTTACTGAACACCGCCGTGGCGCGGGCGCAGCAACCGGTCGCCATGGCGGCGGCGTTCCGTCAGGCGGTGGATGGAGGCCGGCAGGCCTACCGGGCCGGACTGATGTCCGAACAACAACAGGCCAGCCCGTCGACGCCGGTACTGGGGTTGCCGTTCTGGCATCAGGAGGGGGCGTTATGACCCAACCACCGTTGATCTGGAGTGTGACCGCCAGCGACAGCAGTGGTGGTGCCGGCAGTGCCGCCGATTTGCGCGTAGCGCAGGCCATGGAAGTGGATTGTGCGGTGATCACCCTTGCCATTACCGCTCAGAACAGTGCGGGCGTGCAGGCGCTGACGCTGGTGGATACGCCAATGTTGGAGGCGCAGTGGCAAAGCCTGGAGCAGGACGGCTGGCCGGCGGTGATCCGGCTTGGCTGGCTGCCGGCCAGTGTGGAATGTCTGCGCTGGCTGTTACCAAAGCTGCGGGCATTTCCGGGGCAGGTGGTGTGGGACCCGGTGTTAGCTGCCAGTCAGGGCGGGGTGATGCAGTCGTGCTGGCAAACACCGGTGCTGCGGGAGTATCTGGTGGCGTTGTTGCAGCGCTGCCGGGTGATCACCCCCAACCGCACCGAAGCCCGTTTATTAGCCGGTTTACCTGTTGCCAGCAGCCTGGCCGATTGTGCTGCTGCGCTGCAGGCGCTGGGAGCCAACACCGTGCTGATTACCGGTGGCGACAGTCCACAGGATGACGATGTTCTGGAAGACTGGTGTTTCAGTGCCATGGCCGACCACACTGATGAATTACCCGGACCGCAACTGTTGCCCGTGTTTCGCTTCCGTCATCGGCGTATCGCCCGGCAGGTGCATGGCACTGGCTGTCATCTGGCGGCGGCTCTGGCCTGTGCGCTGGCGCAGGGGCATACGCTTTACGACGCCCTGACTCAGGCCGTGACCATGGCACGTCTGGCCGTTCGCTGCGCCAGCCACCGGAGCAGTGGTTATGACAATGCCCGTGCGGTGCCGTTGGAGCAGGCCACGTCTGAGGACTGGCCGCTGGTGTTGCCGACTGATGAAGAATGGCCGGATAACGCGTTTCTGCCGGCCGAACCGCTTGGGCTGTATGGGCTGGTGGACAATCTGGTTCATTTGCAGCAGTTGTTGGAATTGGGCATCGACAGTCTGCAGTGGCGGGTGAAACAGCCCGGACCGGGGTATCAGGCCGACACTGCCCGCGCCATTGGGCTGTGTCGTGCGGCCGGGGTGCCGCTGTATCTGAACGATGACTGGCAACTGGCACTGGAATTGGGGGCCTATGGCGTACATCTGGGGCAGGAAGACTTACTGACGGCGGATTTGCCCGCGCTGCAACACGCCGGCATCCGGCTTGGAATCAGCACTCACAGCGACTGGGAAATTGCCCGTGCCCGTGGCGTGCAACCCTCGTACATCGCGTTTGGGCCGGTGTTCCCACCGTTATCCAAACAGCTGCGTTATCCGCCGCTGGGCATCGCGCAACTGCGCCGCTGGGCAGGTTGTTTTCAGCAGCAGGCACTGACCTGCATTGGCGGGATTACCCATCAGAATGTGGCGCAGGTGCTGACAACCGGCATTGAGTCGGTGGCTGTGGTCACGGATTTGCGAGCCGATGACGGGCTGGCGCAGCGGCTGGCGACGTTTCGCCGTGTGCTGCCAGCCATCCGGCAGGAGGCTCTTGAAATGGTGTAAGACGGCCCCATTTACTCCGGCATACCAACGGCGCTGGTCGCCGTTGATTTGCACAATCAACCGGATGGTAAAGGAGTAGGGCATGACTGCCGCCAGCAAAGAAACCCTGGGTTTTAAAACCGAAGTCAAACAACTGCTGCATCTGATGATTCACTCTTTGTATTCGAACAAAGAGATTTTTCTGCGGGAATTGATTTCCAACGCCTCGGATGCCTGCGACAAATTGCGCTTTGAAGCACTTCAGAATGATGGCCTGTACGAAGGCGACAGCGAACTGGCGGTGCACATCGATTTCGATAAAGACGCCGGTACCCTGACCATTGAAGACAATGGCATCGGTATGAACCGTGATGATGTGATTAATCATCTTGGCACCATTGCCAAGTCCGGTACGGCCGAATTTTTAAGCAAATTAAGCGGCGACCAGAAAAAAGATTCACAACTGATCGGCCAGTTCGGAGTGGGCTTTTATTCGGCGTTTATTGTCGCCGATAAAGTGACCGTAGAAACCCGCCGTGCCGGTGAAGCGGCGGACGCTGCG
>JAEWQT010000201.1 GCA_023399105.1 Pseudomonadota bacterium
CTGGCGCTGACACCGACGCCAGAAAAGGTTAAGACATCCACTTTGGGCAGTTGGTATTCGATGATTTCAATACGAGGCTGTGCTGCCAATCTTGTGCTGCCAAGAAGCATGATGATGCTGAAAATTATAGAAAATTTCATCGGCGTATCTCCGCAGATAATCATTGTTGCTGGGCCGGAGCTTTATAAAAAAAGCCAGCTTCCTGACGGGATTCCGGGCCATTATTCACACTGGATGCGACTACGTTGGTCGCGAAGTGGTAAGGCACCAGAGTTCCGGTACTGGAACCGCTGTGCATTTTCAGGGAATGAGGTGTGCTGGTCGGCAGGTGCAGAACCCTCAATGCATTTGAGGTACTACGGACACCAGTATTAAGTGGCGGCGCATTGAGAACTCCCATGCGATAAGGATTCAGGGTTGTTGTGCCGGCATCCAGGCCTGCCGCCAGGCTGTTGTTTTCCTGCTGGATCATGGCATTAAGAATGGTAGTTGCCGTTCCTGCGTTACGTAAGCCTTCGAGCAAGTTGCTGATATCACCATAAGCAGCATTAAATAAGGCTTGGTGATGTTGCATGTTACCAACCATTCTTACCTGTAACGTAGAACGTTGCATCGCAACCATCGCACCAAGAGTAATGGCTGTCAGAATAACCAGACTGACTACCAGTGAAGAACCCCGTTGCCGGAGTGGCGTTACTGCTGGCAAAGCATTTCGCATACCCTACACCCTAATAGTTTTCTCAATTACAGCATACTTACACACAGAACAAAGAACAGCTATCTCCGATCAGAGGCGCAAACCAGGGTTTTGGCGGTATGACCGGGTGCGCCAGCGTATCAGGATGGACATTGAACATTTTTGCCGTCGGCTGTTTCCGGTAAGCCGTCATGATTGCTGTCAGTACCCTTGCGGATCCGGCCATTACGGGAAATGATCAGTGCCAGACCGGTTTGTCCGTTATCGTTCAGGCAATAGCTGAATGAGCCGGCAGACGCTCCGGAAAAGCCCCGGCTATCAAAACTGACTGCATGGTTGTTGAAATTCCGTAAAGTATTCGTGCGTCGGCTGGCAGCCAGTATGTGCAGCACCGTTTCGTTATTATCCAGTTGCCGGTTGTTATTGGGGTCTGTGAATAAGCTGAGAGGTTGGTTCCAGTCGTTACTGCAGCGATTATTAACCAGCGGGCATAGGGTTACTCGTGTTTGCATCAGCATGGCCTGTTCTCGGCTGCTGTGTAACAGCATCTTTAACCCGGCAATATCTTGTCTGGCTTGAATTTTATGACGGAATCCATCCATTGCGGGAAGTCCAATAGTGAGTATCAGTATCATCACCGTACTGACAATCAACAATTCAATCAGGGTGAATCCCTTGGTTGCTGGCATGTTTGCCTCCTGGCTGAAACAGGAGGTTTTACCTTAATCGCTGGGTGCTCCGTGTCACTCGCACCGTCTGCGTATTTAATCGTTGTTACAAACCAGACAACCGGCTGGTGGGCCTGCTACCGATGACTGAGGCTTCTTAGTCGATCCCCAGCTTTTTACAGCGATAACGCAGGGCGCGGAAACTGATGCCCAGTTTTTCGGCGGCGGCGGTTTTATTCCAGCGGGTGGCGGTTAAGGCCTGAGTGATGGCGCGGCGTTCAATATTTTCCAGATAGTCTTCCAGATTGCTGGTGTCGATGCGGCCCTGTACCGCCGGCATTAAGTCCTGTGGCCCGGTTTGTAATTGCAGGTCGGCGGCACTGATGCTGTCGCTCTCGGCCAGTGTTACCACCCGTTGCAGCAGGTTTTCCAACTCACTGACGTTACCGGGAAAGGCGTACTGTTGCAGTGCTGCCAGGGCATCGGCCTGCAGGGTCAGTTCCGGCATACTCCACTGGCGGCAGTACAGGCGCATAAAATGGGCGGCCAGTTGCGGAATATCCTGAGGGTGTTCGCGCAGTGCCGGGACGTTCAGGGTAATCACATTCAGCCGGAACAGCAGGTCCTGGCGGAACTGCCCTTGTTGTACCAGCTGGCTCAGGTCTTTGTCGCTGGCACTGAGCAGGCGGAAGTCCACCGGGAGCTGCTGTTCCTGCCGCGGATCGCTGATGACTTTATCCTGCAATACGCGCAGCAGGCGGCCCTGACATTCCGCTGGTAACTGGTCGATATCGGTTAATAACAGCGTGCCACCATCGGCGGCGCACAGCAGCCCTTCGCTGGGACTGTGCTCACCAAATAAGGTCTGTTCCAGTTCAGACGCTGCCTGTTCACGACAGGAAAGCGCCACAAACGGCCGCTGTGCACGGCTGCTCTGGTGGTGAATCAGGCGCGCAGCAAGCTCTTTGCCGCTGCCATCTTCGCCAAAAATAAAGACCGGTGCCTGGGTGCGGGCGACTTTAAAAATCTGTTCTTTCAGCTGTTGCATGGGCACAGAGTCGCCGATCAGACCAACGGCAGAAGGCAGGGTTTCCAGGTGTGCCGGCACTTTGCTCAGTTGCAGTGCCTGGCGGGCCAGCTGGCGCAGCCGTTCGGTATCAATCGGCTTGGCCACCACATCGAAGGCGCCGGCTTTCATGGCGCTGACGCCCAGTTCCATATTGCCGTAAGCGGTAATCATGGCCACCGGCATGTCGGGAAATTTCTGCTGACACAGCTGAATTAAATCCAGCCCGTTACCATCGGGCAGTTTCATATCGGTAATGCAGAAATGGTAGCTGCGTTCCTGTAGTTGCTGACGCGCTTCCGCGACCGAACCGGCCTGAAAACATTCCAGCTCCATGCGGTTCAGGGTCATGGCCACCAGGGTGCGGATGTCGGCTTCATCGTCAATAATTAACGCTCTGAATCGGGTCATGCGGAAAATCCTGCGCTGTGAAGGTCGGCGGGAGTGTTCAGGGTCAGGCGGAAACAGGCGCCTCCGGCGACCGGATAATACTGAATGCGGGCTTCGTTGGCTTCACACAATTCACGGCATAAGTACAAACCAAGGCCGGTGCCGTTGTGCTCGCTGGTATGAAATGGTTCAAATAAATGTGGTAATTGTTCGGCACTGACACCGCCGCCGTTATCCATAATATCCAGCTGAATTTTGTGCGTGCGCAGAGCCACTGCCACGATGTGCAGGCGGGCGTTGTTGCCGCTGTGGCGGCAGGCGTAACGCAAGGCGTTGGCGCATAAATTATGCAGAATCTGTTGCAGGTGGTCGGCGTCAAACCGCACCAGAATATCATCGTTACAATGCAGATCCAGATGGAAAGGAACCGCACTGTGTTGGGCCTTAAATTGATGGGTAAAGTGCGTCAGCCAGGGCGCCAGCCGCAGCGTTTCAATGCTGGATTTGCCGCGCCGGGATAATTGCAGCACGTCTTCAATGGTGCGGTTAATGCGCAGGCAATGTTGTTCAATAATCTGAGTGAGTTGTTTTTCACCTTCCTGCAAATAGGGTGTTTCTTCCAGTAATTGTGCGGCCTGGCGCAGGGCGCTGAGCGGGTTGCGGATTTCGTGGGCGATGGAGGCAGTCAGACGTCCCAGTGAAGCCAGTTTTATTTGCTGGGCTTCGGCGGCCAGGCGGGCACTGTCTTCAATTTCCAGTAAATAATCACCACTGTCGGGGTGGCCAACCGCCACTTTGCGCAGCAGCAGATTTTCGCCGTGATGATCCAGAAGTTTCTGTTCGCCATAAAACCGCAGATCAGCGGGCAAAATATCACCCTGTTGCAGGTTAAACCATTGGCTGG
>JAEWQT010000222.1 GCA_023399105.1 Pseudomonadota bacterium
CTTCAGAGCGGATATCGGCCACCAGCGAGGTGGCCAGATTAGTGAGCGCTTCATCGCGGTTGGCACCGCATTCACGGAATTCAGCCGGCAAAGCAAAGACCGGCAGAGAACAGCACAACAGCACCGGCAACAGCAGGGTACGCATAGATCGTCCTTGTGGGTTATCAGACAGAGTGAGCCATTATAGCGTTCTATGTCGATAACGATACCATAGCCATTGGTACCGCTCAGGGGCGTAACGTCTGAATCACCGGCGCGGTATCCGGACGCACACCACGCCAACAATAAAAGGCTTCCGCCGCCTGTTCCACCAGCATGCCAAGGCCATCCAGCGTGGTGGCCACGCCCTGTTCGTGCGCCCACTGGTTGAACACGGTACGGCCGGCGCCGTACATCATGTCGTAGGTAACCGTGCCGTCTTTGAACACCGTCAGCGGCAGCGGCGGTAACTCACCGCCAAGGCTGGCGGACGTGCCGTTGATGATCAGATCGAACGCGCCGGATACACCGTCGAAGCTGCTGGCGGATACCGTGCCCAGGTCGGCAAAGTCGGCGGCCAGCTGTTCGGCTTTGCTGACCGTGCGGTTGGCAATCACCAGTTCCGACGGCTGCTGTTCCAGCAGCGGCTGCAGCACCCCGCGCACCGCGCCACCGGCACCCAGCAGCAGAATGCGTTTACCCGCCAAAGGCACCTGATGGTTCAGGGTTAAATCGCGCACCAGCCCCACACCGTCGGTGTTGTCGGCCAGAATGCTGCCATCTGGCAGTTTTTTCAGCGTGTTTACCGCCTGCGCCCGCAGCGCCCGCGGCGTGTGGGTGGTGGCAAAACGGTAGGCGTCTTCTTTAAACGGCACGGTAATGTTCATACCGCTGCCGCCGTGGCTGAAGAAATGTTCTGCCTGGGTGGCGAACTCACCCAGTGGTACCAGCAACGCTTTATAAAGCAGATCCTGCCCGGTCTGGCGGGCAAATTCGCTGTGAATCAGGGGCGACTTACTGTGGCCGATGGGGTTGCCGGCCACCACGTATAAATCCGTCATGCTGTGCTTACACCCACTCTTTGTGCGGCAGGAAGTCAGTGTACAGCGCCGCTTCCGGCGAGCCCGGCTCCGGCTGCCAGTCGTAATCCCAGTGCACCACCGGCGGCAATGACATCAGGATCGACTCGGTGCGGCCACCGGTCTGCAGCCCAAAAATGGTGCCACGGTCGAACACCAGATTGAATTCCACATAGCGGCCACGGCGGTAGCACTGGAATTTACGCTCGCGCTCGCCATAAGGCGTGTCTTTGCGCTTCGCCACAATGGGGACATATGCGTCGATATAACCGTTGCCCACGGCCTGCATAAAGGCGAAGGATTTTTCAAAATTCAGTTCGCCGTCCCACTCATTCAGGTCGTCGAAAAACAGCCCGCCGACACCACGGCTTTCGTTACGGTGCTTCAGGTAGAAGTATTCGTCGCACCATTTTTTGTATTTGGCAAAAACACCCTCACCAAAAGGTGCGCACAGGTCTTTGCCGACCTGATGCCAGTGAATAACGTCTTCCTCAAAGGGATAAAACGGCGTTAAGTCGAAGCCGCCACCGAACCACCACACCGGCTCTTCGCCGTCTTTCTCGGCCACAAACAAGCGCACGTTGGCATGAGAGGTGGGGACGTACGGATTGTGCGGATGAATCACCAGCGACACCCCCAGCGCCTGAAAACTGCGCCCGGCCAGCTCCGGCCGCGAGGCCGTTGCCGACGCCGGCAGACGCTCGCCACGGACGTGGGAAAAATTCACGCCGCCCTTTTCAATAACGGTGCCATTGGCGATCACGCGGGTACGGCCACCGCCGGTTAATGCCAGCGCACCTTCGGCCGCCGGACGTTCCCAGGCGTCTTCCACGAAAGTGGCGCCGCCATCCTGGGCTTCCAGCGCTGCACAGATGCGGTCCTGCAAATCCAGTAAAAACGCTTTAACCGCTGCGACATCGCAACCATTGTGAGCATGGCTCATATCAATCTCCTCAACGCAGACGCTGACCACTCAGCGTGCGGATTTCCGAAGGCTGGGCGCGGCCACCCAGCTCACCCGGCAGAATGTAATCAAGGCTGTCCTTAAAATAGTGCTGCACGTCCTGCAGCGAACGGGCCGGTTCCTGACCCGCCGGATTGGCAGAGGTCGACACCAGCGGACCGACCTGTTCACACAAGGCGCGCACCAGCGGATGCGCGGTTACCCGCACCGCCAGTGATTCATGTTCACCCCGCAGCAGACGCGGCACATCGGGCCGGCAGGGCAGGACCCAGCTAACCGGGCCCGGCCAGGTAGCCATTACCTGGGCCAGGTCATCATCGGCCAGCGGTAATAACCAGGGTTGCAGCTGCTCCAGTGACGCGGCCACCACCACCAGCCCTTTGTGCCAGGGGCGGTCTTTAAGTTCCAGAATACGGGCAATGGCCTGCTCATTGGCCGGGTCGCAGCCCAGCCCCCACACGGCCTCGGTCGGGTAGGCCAGCACACCGCCGGCACGGATACAGGCCGCCGCCTGCAGCAAGGAGTCGTTGCTCATAATTGCATCAGAAAAAGGAAAGTGCGAACCCTACTGCAAGGCGCAAACGGGAACAAGAGGCGAATGAGCGCAGCCTGGTCGCCGGAATCAG
>JAEWQT010000307.1 GCA_023399105.1 Pseudomonadota bacterium
GCCTTTGAGCGCGCCGATGGTAAGCAAGCCTGGTCGTATGAAACCGCCATGCCGGTGTTAACCGTGCGGGGTACCGGTGCGCCGCTGGTGCTGGATCAGTTTGTGGTTACCGGCTTTGCCACCGGCAAAGTGGTGGCACTGGATAAAACCCTGGGAATTCCGCGCTGGGAAGTACGGTTGGCCAGCCCGGACGGTCGTTCTGAATTGGAACGCCTGGTTGACATTGACGGCCAGCCAGTCTGGGAAGAAGGCATTATTTATGCGGCCAGTTATCACGGTAATGTGGCAGCGATCAGCCTGAACGGCGAACCCCGCTGGCAGGAGGCGGGTTCTTCCTACGGCCACCCCGAGCTGGCGCTGGGTAACCTGTACCTGACCCTCGACAATGATGTGATTCAGGCTTACGACCAGAATAATGGCGCCCGAGTGTGGCAGCAGCCAGCGTTATCCGGGCGCAAACTGGGCCAGATCACCGCCCATGGTCGCTGGCTGGCGGTAGCCGATAACGATGGTTATCTGCATCTGCTGAGCCAGGTGAATGGTGAATTGGCAGCACGCCGGTTGCTGCGGCCGAAGCCGCTGCACATCGGCTATCCTAATCAGACCGAAGCCACCAACTGGCGCGCGGTGCGCGGCAAGCACATGGGTATCCGCAGTGCATTGCTCAGCACGCCGGAAGGTTTGTTGGTGTACACCAACACGGGTGAATTATTGTTGCTGGAGATTCGCGACCGTTAAGCGCGGGCGGCACGGCAACTCTGAACGGGGCATTGGCCCCGTTTCTTATTGAATTTGAGGTTACACGAATGGTTCCTGTTATAGCGCTGGTCGGACGTCCTAACGTTGGTAAATCCACGCTGTTCAACCGCCTGACCAAAACCCGCGATGCGCTGGTGGCGGAAATTGCCGGCCTGACCCGCGACCGTAAATACGGCGAGGGCAAAGTGGGCGACCGCCCCTTTATCGTGATTGATACCGGCGGTATCACCGGCGAAGAAGAGGGCATTGATGCGGCCATGGCGCAGCAAAGCTATCTGGCCATTCAGGAAGCCGACATTGTGTTCTTCATGGTCGATGTGCAGGCCGGTCTGGTCGCTGCCGACCGTATGATCGCTGAACACCTGCGCCGCAGCGGCAAACACGCCTATCTGGTGGCGAATAAAATCGACGGCAAAAACCCCGATATCGTGCTGAGCGAATTTTTTGAGCTGGGCATGGGCGATCCGTTGCCGATTGCCGCCGAGCATAACCGTGGCATCAACGCCCTGATCGATTATGTAATGGACGAGCTGCCGCAGGACGAACAGGCCGAAAACGACGCCTATTTCGCCGAACTGGATGGCGAAGAATTACCGCCGCCGCACGAAGAGCTGAATGTTAAGGGCATTAAAATTGCCGTAGTCGGCCGCCCCAACGTGGGTAAGTCTACCCTGGTGAACCGCTTTCTGGGTGAAGACCGGGTGGTGGTGTACGACGAAGCCGGTACCACCCGTGACAGTATTTATATTCCCTACGAGCGCCACGGTCAGGACTACACATTGATCGACACCGCCGGGGTGCGCCGGCGTAAGAACATTGTTGAAGCGGCCGAAAAGTTTTCCATTATCAAAACCCTGCAGGCCATTCAGGATTGCCACGTCTGTATTCTGGTACTGGATGCCCGTACCGGCATTGTCGAGCAAGACCTGCACATGCTCAGCTTCGTGCTCAACTCCGGCCGCGCGCTGGTGCTGGCCATTAACAAGTGGGACGGTATGGATGCCGATGCCAAGCAGCGCGTCAAAGATGAAATTGACCGCCGCTTTGAGTTTTTAACCTTCGCCGAAATGCACTTTATTTCAGCGCTGCACGGTACCGGCGTTGGTCATCTGTACGAGTCGGTCGATAAAGCCTACCAGTCGGCCATGGCGAAATGGCAAACCAGTATGCTCACCCGCATTCTGGAAGATGCCGTCTCCAGCCATCAGCCACCGGTGGTGCGTAACCGCCGGCCGAAGCTGCGTTATGCGCATCAGGGTGGCTCGAACCCACCGATTATTGTGGTGCACGGCAACCTGGCCAAAGAATTGCCCGATGATTACAAGCGCTATCTGGCCAACACCTTCCGCCGCGTGCTGGAAATTCAGGGTACTCCCATCCGCATGGAATTCCGCCAGGGCGATAACCCCTACGCCGATAAAGAGAAAGAAATCCGTCACTCCAGCAAACGACGGGCAGAAGCGGTGGAGCGGACCACCAATAAACGCAAGATCAAAGCTGAAAAGGCGCGCAAACAGTTGCGTAAAAGCTACAAAAAACCGACCTGATTCAGATCGGAACATTGCTGCATTATTTTCACTAAAAGGGGTGTTTGCCCCTTTTTTATCGGCTTTTCTGCCATTTTTTTCACAAGCCTTGTGATGGCAGAAAATAACCGGCCGATGCAGATCAAGTTATGGTGCAATTGTCCGATAACATATTGGTAAGGTGGCGCATCTGGACTAAAAATAAAGGGGTAGCCAAATACGTCTGCAGAGGCAGATTGTGTCGGAGCTGCTGCTGATTACATAACAGTGAGGTTTGCATGACCAGATTTCTGGGTTCGTTGTCGGTTCGTCAAAAATTAATGTTCAGCTTTGGCCTGCTGGCCGTTCTGATGCTGGTGGTGGCGCTGACCATCTCTGTGTCATTACGCAATATGGCTGTGGCAGAAAGTAAGGCACGGGAAGAAATGGCGGTGACGCTGCTGCAGTTTGACCGGGAAATCGGTCATCTGGTGTGGGCCAATAATCTGGCCAACAGCATTATGTTCAGCCGACCTTTCGCCGGCAAACTGGACCCTACCCAATGTGAGTTCGGTACTTGGTATGACCAGTTCCGCCGCAGTGATGCCTACCGCAATGCCATGCCGGCACTGAAGCGGGCGCTGGACAGCCTGGATCAGCCCCATAAAGACTTGCACGCCAGTGCGCGGGACGTATTGGCCAATCCGCAAAGCGCCCTGTCGGTATACGACAATAAAACCATGCGTCACTTAAGCGATATGCGCGCAGCGTTTAATACCGTGCGTACCTTGCTGCAGGAACAGCAGGAAATTTACATCGCCGAATCCGAGGCGGCTTCAGAGCGTGCCAGTGTGGTGGTGTGGGTCGCGACCGGTATTACCGCCGTGCTGGCGCTGGGGTTGGCGATTCTGCTCAGTCTGCTGATTTCCCGGCCTCTGAAAGCTCTGAAGAAAAAAGCCGAACAGATTGCCGGTGGCGATCTGACCATGGCGCCGATGCGCATAGAATCCACGGATGAAGTGGGCCAGGCCAGCCAGGCTTGTAACCAGATGCAGATTCAGCTCAGTGAACTGATTCGTGGTCTGGTAGATTCCGCCCAGACGCTGGCCCATGAAGCCGATGTGGTAGCGGAAACCACGGCTCAGACCAATATGGATCTGCAGAAGCAGGCTATGGAAATTGATCAGCTGGCGACCGCCATGAACGAAATGGCTGCCACCATTACCGAAGTGGCCCAGCATGCGCAGAATACCTCGGAAGCCACCGGCGAGTCGCAGCGCTTTGCCGAAACCGGCCAGAGCACGGTGCGCACGGTGATTGATTCCATTCGCAAACTGGCCACCGGTGTTGATGAGGCATCCGGCGTGATCGCCAACGTGCGTCAGGAAAGTGTGAACATTGGTGCCATTCTCGACACCATTCAGGCCATTGCCGAGCAAACCAACCTGCTGGCTCTGAACGCCGCCATTGAGGCCGCCCGTGCCGGTGAACAGGGCCGTGGTTTTGCCGTGGTGGCCGATGAAGTGCGGACCCTGGCGGCGCGTACACAGCAATCGACCTCGGAAATTAAAACCCTGATCGACCGCTTGCAGCAAAGCTCGTCCAGTGCGGTAACCAGCATGGAAAGTGGCGTGAAACAGGCTAACTACAGCGTGCAGGAAGCGGATAAAGCCGGTGAGGCGTTACAGCAGATTACCGGTTCGGTGACCACCATTACCGATATGACCCATCAGATTGCCAGCGCTACCGAAGAGCAGAGCCTGGTGGTGAAAGAGATGGACCGTAACCTGATTCAGGTAAACCACCTAACCGAACAAACCAAAGAGCGTTCACGTTCGGCGGATGAAGCGGCGGAAAAACTGGGCAAAACCGCCAAAGTGCTGCTGGGGTATACCCAACGGTTCAAATTCTGAGCGTTTCTGATCGTCACGCGCAGAAAATTTCGCTGTAGACCGCAAGGCCGCTCATTAATATGAGCGGTCTTTTTTATGCCAGCTATCTGCCATGCAGCTGATTACCTTTGATCCCTACCGGACACTGAGTTACGCCCGTACCGAATACATCAAGCCTGAGTTGATGAACAACAACCTTGACCGGCTGATCGCTGCCGATGGCATTTTATTTCCGCAATACTGGCAGGTGAATGCACTGCTGTATGGGCTGAAAAAGCGTATTTTCCCCAGCCCGGCCAGTTATTACATTGGCCACGATAAAGTGGAAATGACCCGCTGCTTCCAGACCATTGCGCCGCAGCAGGTACCCTGGACCATCATTGAAGCCAATACTGCCACGGCCGCCGCGCAGGTGTGGGACAGCATGCCCTTGCCCTTTGTCGCCAAAATTCCGAAAAGCAGCATGGGCAACGGCGTATTTCTGATTGAAAACCAGGCCGATTGGCAGCGCTATCTGGCGCAAACCCCGGTAATTTATGCGCAGGAATATCTGCCCATTGACCGCGACCTGCGCATTGTTTGGGGGGGTAACCGCATTATCGGCGGTTACTGGCGGATTCAGGCGGAGCAGGGGTTTTACAACAACGTCGCCAAAGGCGGCCAGGTAGAAACGGGTATTCTGCCGCCGGAAGCCTGCGCACTGGTGGAAAAACTGGCGCTGGGGCTGGGCATCGACCACGGCGGTTTTGATATTGCCATGGTCGGCCATCACCCCTATGTGTTCGAATTTAACCGTTTATTCGGCAACCAGGGGCTGGCGGGCATGCAGGATAAAATCGACGCCGCCATTCATGAGTATCTGGCCCAAAGCTGGGGCGATAACGAGCCGGACAACCCACTGACGCCCGATCTGGGTGACCAACCGAACCTGCCGGAAGCGGTGTAAAAACCACTTCCGGCAGGTCTGTTTTAACGGCCTTTAAACTGGGCCGCGCGGCGTTCCATAAAAGAACGTACGCCTTCCATGGCATCGTCGCTGCGCATCACCGCCGGCATATCATTAAATACCTGAGTTAACGCCGCCGTATCGCCGTGCAGACGGGCGGTTTTGGATGACTTCAGGGCTGCCTGTACGCCCAGCGGGGCGGCTGCGGCGATGCTGAGCGCCAATTCCCGGGCGCGGCTCTGCACGGTATCGGCACTGCACAATTCCGTAATCATGCCCCAGTCATAGGCCTGTTGGCCGGTAAATTCATCGCCGGTAAGCAGATACCGCTGCGCCCGCGCCCAACCGATTTCTTCCGGCAGCCGTACCGTGCCGCCACCGCAGGGGTAAATGCCGCGTTTCACTTCCAGTTGCGCAAACCGCGCTTCAGGGGTTGCCACGCGAATATCGGTGTTCAGCAGTAATTCCAGCCCGGAGGTGTAGCAAATGCCCTGTACCGCCATGACCAGCGGTTTGGTTAATATCTCGCCGCTGATGCCGTAAGGATCGAGATGCTCTGGTGGTAATTCCGGCATTTTTCCTTTAGCAAAAATCGGCGCCCATTTTTCCAGTTCCAGCCCGGCAGTGAAATGTTTGCCGTTGGCCTGAATCACGCCGACGCGCAATTCCGGATCGTGTTGCAGACGATACAGTGCCTGCGCCAGCTGAAAGAAACTGTCCGGGTCCAGCGCGTTCATTTTTTCTGGCCGGTTAAAGGTAATGGTCAGAATATGCTCGCTGCTGTCGATCAGAATTTTTTCGCTCATATCAATCCCTCTTAAATATTGGAGGTC
>JAEWQT010000004.1 GCA_023399105.1 Pseudomonadota bacterium
CTGGCGCAAGCGGCGGCGGCTGGTGTTGAGGTGCTGGCGTTCGGGGTCGATTTTGCTCATGCTAACCAGCAAGCCGGCATGACGCTGTCGCAGCCGCTGCCCGTTGTTATCGAATAATCCCTGAGGAGTTGTTATGAAATTACTGTTACTGGTGTTTGTGCTGGGTTTTGGTCTGGGCGGCTGGCTGGGGATGAACCTCGGTCAGGGCAATGAGTTGTTCAGCAACCCCTTCGCCTCCAAAGCCATGGTCGACAACGCCAAAGCCAGCGGCAGCAAACTGCTGCAGCAGGGCAAAGAAACCGTGCAGGAAAAAGCCCCACAATTACTGCAGCAAGGCAAAGAAGCGCTTGAAGATGGCAAAGAGGTGGTAAAAGAAAAAGTGCAGGAACTGCAGCAGTAATCAGAAACAGGGGCAATGAACCTGGCAAGAATGTTGTAGGGATATTGAACGCCGTTCAGAAGGCTACTTGAGCAACCGTGTGCGCCACGGCCGCATTTCGTTCCCGACGAACTGCGGCATTCACCTCGTCCTGAGGATCGATGGCGCACTCGAGCCCCCATGGCCGCATGTCGTTCCCGACGAATTGCGGCATTCACCTCGTCCTGAGGATCGACGGGTTTACGGCGAGTTGCGAGAGTAGCCTTCTGAGCTGGCTTGATCAGCTCAGATTAACCCACACCTCACCATCGCGTTCTTCACAGGGCACGGCCTGCAGCGCCTGGCCCTGACAGGGGCCGGAAATACACTGACCATCCTCAATTAAAAACAGCGCGCCGTGCATGGCGCACTGAATTAAACAACCATCGGCATCCAGAAACTGATCATCCAGCCATTCCAGATTAATGCCCAGATGCGGGCACTCATTGCGGTAAGCGTATACCTTGCCCTGTTTGCGCACGGCAAATAAGCGCACGCCATCCCGTTCAAAACCTTTGCTTTGCCCTTCCGCTATCAGGTCACTGTGGCACAATGCCCGCATTCCTCGTTGCCCCCGGTATTTGTGTTGAAAACGCCTTTTCTGTTTGGCCGCCAGCATATCCTGCTGCTTTCTGTGCTGCTACCGCCGCTGCTGCTGGCGCTGGCACTGTTCAGTGGCAGTCAGAATATTGGCTGGCTGTTAAACACCGATGTGGGCCAGACAGTGCTCTGGCAGCTGCGCCTGCCGCGGGCGCTGCTGGCCTTTCTGGTGGGGGCCATGCTGGCCTGGGCCGGTGTGCTGATACAGGGCATGGTGCGCAATCCGCTGGCCGATCCCGGGTTAATCGGCGTCTCCGGCGGCGCAGCGGTGGGAGCGGCGCTGGTGCTGTGGCTGGGCGGCACGGGTCTGTTGCTGCCGCTGTGGTTACAGCCGCTCGCCGCGTTTATCGGCGCCATGCTGGCGCTACTGATCGTGTTGCGGCTGGGACAGCAGGGAAACTCCCTGCACGCCATGAGTTTTCTGATTCTGGCTGGTATCGCCGTCAGCGTGCTGACCGGCGCCATTATCGGCTTACTGTCGTACCTGGCCACCGATAACGCGCTGCGTCAGATCACTTTCTGGTCACTCGGCAGCCTGGCCGGAGCCAGCTGGCTGTGGGTTGGCTTATTAACCGTCGTCCTGCTGCTGGCGCTGTGGTTCTGGCCGCGTCGTCTGCGCCAGCTGGATGCTTTGTTACTGGGCGAAGTCGAAGCCCGCTCGCTGGGCATTGATGTGCCGCGCCTGCAATGGCAGGTGGTGGTCTCTGTGGCGTTATTGGTGGCGGTAACCGTCGCCGCCTGCGGCATCATCGGTTTTATCGGCCTGATCAGCCCACACCTGGCGCGGCTGCTCACCGGCGCCGCCCACCGGCGGGTGTTACCGCTGGCGGTGGTGCTGGGTGGCTGCTTGCTGCTGGCCGCCGATACCCTGGCGCGCAGCCTGATTGCCCCGGCCGAAATTCCCATTGGTATTGTCACCACCCTGTTAGGCGCGCCGGTGTTTATCGCTCTGCTGGTACGGGAAAAGAGGCGCTGGCAATGAACTTACTGCAAACCCGCAACCTGAGCGTCGAACGCGGCGGCGCCGCCATCATCGATGATATCCATCTGGATATTCAGACCGGTGAGCTGGTCATGCTGGTCGGCCCCAACGGGGCCGGCAAGTCCACGCTATTGCAGCGGCTGGCCGGTGTGCAGCCACCCAGCCGCGGCAGCATTCACCTGCAGGGCCAGGCAACCGCTGAGTGGCGCCATCAGGACTGGGCGCAGACGCTGGCGTATCTGCCACAGCTGAGCCCGCTGAATTTTCCGCTCAGTGTGCGCGAAGTGGTGCAGCTGGGCGCCCTGCCGCACAGCCATTCCGTGGTGACGCTGCGCCGGCAGGTACAGGAGGCGCTGGAGCGCTGGGATATTCACTGGCTGGCCGACCGCGATGTGCGCTTATTGTCCGGTGGCGAGCAGCAACGCTGCCAGCTGGCGCGCAGCTGGTTACAGATGCAGGCGCCACTCAGCCGCTTATGGCTGCTGGATGAACCCTTGTCAGCCCTGGACCTGCGCCACCAGCAGCAATGCCTGCAACAACTGCGTGACGTCGCCAGCGCCGGTAAGGCCGTACTGATGGTTGCCCACGATCTGAATCTGGCCCGCCGCCATGCCGACCGGGTGTTACTGCTGTGCTGCGGCCGGCTGGTCGCTGACGGCAAGCCGCGTGAGGTGCTGACGGCAGCACAGGTAGCCGGCGTCTTTGGTGTACAGACCCATCTGGATGGTGACTGGTTGCACTGGTAAAGCCGCTCGAGCGGTGACATCACCGGCGCAATACGCCCGCCCTGTTACACACCGTTACCCTGTGTCACGAAAAGTGTTACCAGCAACGGGCAGTTCGGTAACACTTTAGTCTTATCTCCCGGTAACAGACCCTTGCCAAGAACCACAACCCATTGATTTTAAAGAACTTTATAAAACTGGCACGGCATCTGCTTTATTACAGACACAAGGCAGCGACGAACAATAAAAATAAAAAACGTTCACTGCCCGATGGCTGAACAATAAAAATAAATACCAGCCAGTGTTACCGACCCGACCACAACAATAATAAAAGGGGCGGCCAGGAATCAGCTGTAATGAGTGCACAGCTTGCGCTGTGAAAATAACAATAATAAGGGCAGCAGCCTGTTTACTCATCAGAGCCGATTCCGCAGGGGAATGAACGCAACGGGAATGACGGAAGAACAACAGGGATCCACTGCATAAAAGCCGCATCTGCGGCTTTTTGTTTTTATGGCCACCTGTAACCGGTCTGGTACCGGTAAACGCGCAGCCAAACAGGCAGGCGTTTATTTGTCGGCATCGAACCGTTACACTCCGCTGCTTGTTTGTTCAACCCATGAACTCTATTTCCGTGAAACGGCCAGCCAATTTGATCAAATCTGTATTCAGCCTGTTCGGCAAAAAGAAAAAAGCCACCAAGGCCCCGCTTACCATTGTGCCCCGTGATGAGCACAGCATCAGCCGCAGCAACATCAGCGAAAATGCCCTGAAAGTACTTTACCGCCTGAATAAAGCCGGCTATCAGGCGCTGCTGGTCGGTGGTGGTGTGCGCGACACTCTGCTGGGGCTGAACCCGAAAGATTTCGATGTGGCCACCGATGCCACCCCGGAGCAGGTCAATCATCTGTTCCGTAATTCCCGCCTGATTGGCCGCCGCTTCAAGCTGGTGCATGTGGTATTCGGCCGCGACGTGATTGAAGTCGCCACGTTCCGCGCACCGCCGACGGACGAGCATTCCAGCAAGGTAGCCGCCAAGGGCGATCAGGACATGATCCTGCGCGACAACGTCTACGGCAACAAAGACGAAGATGCCATCCGCCGCGACTTCACCGTTAACGCCTTGTATTACGACATTGCCGATTACAGCGTGCACGCCTATGCCGGCGGCTGGGATGATTTACAGAACCGCCGCCTGCGCCTGATCGGCGATCCGGAAACCCGTTACCGCGAAGATCCGGTGCGTATGCTGCGCGCCATCCGCTTTGCCGCCAAGCTGGGCTTCAGCATTGAAGCCCGCACTGCCGAACCCATCCCGGTGCTGGCACCGCTGCTGCAACAGATTCCGCCAGCACGTTTATTTGAAGAAGTGTTAAAGCTGTTTTTGCACGGCCAGGCGCTGGAGACTCTGCGCCTGCTGCGCGAATACCAGTTATTCGGCCATCTGTTCCCGCTGGCGGAGCAGTGTATGCGCGACGATCCACAAGCGCTGACCATGGCCGAAAACACCATGCGCAACACCGATGAGCGCATCCGCGCGGGTAAATCGGTAACACCCTACTTCTTTATGGCCTCACTGCTGTGGCC
>JAEWQT010000078.1 GCA_023399105.1 Pseudomonadota bacterium
GCCGCAATCACCGCCGCCAGATGCTGCAGAAAATCGGTTGCCATACCATCACTGAACCGATCGGCACGGCTGGAAAACAACGTCAGCCTCCCTAGGCAGCGTTCATGCCGCAACAACGGTAACAACAAACCACTGTACCAGGGTGGACTGACCGCCACCGCCCCCGGCCGGCACTGTGGCAAGTGGGTAACAAACTCAAGTGCTTCCAGCCAGGGGGCCTGTTCCGGGGTCAAAGACTGCCCCATGGACTGATACAACTGGCCATCGGCATCGACCAGACAAAGCCTGATGTCATCCAGGCCAAACTGCTCAGGCAGCCCCTGTAACAGTAAGCGCAGCAGATCACTCCAGTTCTGACAGGCCAACAACTGCAATTCAAACGCCTGCAGCCGGCGCAACAGCGCCTCATTGCGCCGGGCATTATTCAGTAGTTGTTGTAAATCCACGCGATCACTGCTCCGTTTCCAATGGGTTGATTATAGTGCGATCTGACAGGAACGCAGCCCAGGCAATAACTTAGCTGCCGCCTCTGCCACCTTTTGTTAAACTGCCGCGCTTTACCCACCCGGAAACGGCATGAGCGCAAACGTCCTGATCTTCGACTCCGGTGTCGGAGGCCTGAGCATTGTCAGTGAAATCCGCCAGTTATTGCCCGGCTTACCGCTGCAATACCTGATGGATTCTGCCGCCTTCCCCTATGGCACCAAAGCCGATGATTTTCTGATTCAGCGCATTCTCAGCGTTTGCACCAGCGCCGTGCGCGAGCTGAATCCGGATATTCTGGTGGTCGCCTGCAACACTGCCAGCACGCTGGCGTTGCCAGCCTTGCGTCAGCAATTGCAACGACCGGTGGTGGGGGTGGTACCAGCCATTAAAGTGGCGGCCGGTTTAAGCAGCAGTGGCCAGATTGGTTTGCTGGCCACTCCGGCGACGGTAAACCGGCCCTACACCGATGACCTGATCCGGGAATTTGCCCCCCATTGCGAAGTACGCCGCTTCGGCAGCCGCGAACTGGTGCAGTGGGCCGAGGACTTTATAGCCACTGGCACCGAAGCGACCGGTTTACAGGCACACCTGCACAACTGGCTGTATCAGCCGCACCCACTCAGCCATGTGGTGCTGGGCTGCACGCATTTTCCGCTGCTGAAACCCCAGCTGCAGCAGTTGTTTCCGGATATTGGCTGGGTCGATTCCGGTGCCGCCATTGCCCGCCGGGTCGCCACCCTGCTGGGTAATCAGGCCGAACGCCTGCAACAGGCAGACAGCGCACCCATTGGCTGCTTCTGGACCGGCAGCCAGCCGCCGGCGCCGGGCGTACTGCATTACCTGCAGCAGCTGGGGCTGCCGGGTGACCATGGTCAGCTGCAGGTGATCGAATTTTCTTATACATAAAACCAGTTTGTATAAGTTTTTTAATTGAGTAAACTACTCAGGTATTACAACGAATCACGGTATCAACATGAACAATCTTGAATCCCTGTACCGCCAGGTACTGACAGAACTGGGTGAAAACCCTGAACGCGAAGGCCTGCTGGATACCCCGAAACGGGCAGCAAAAGCCATGCAGTTTCTGACCAGCGGTTACACCACCGACATCAAAGAAGTGGTTAACGGTGCAGTGTTCACCAGCGACAACGATGAAATGGTGGTGGTGCAGGGGATCGAGTTTTACTCCCTGTGCGAGCACCACGTTCTGCCGTTTATCGGCCGCTGTCATATCGGCTACCTGCCCAATGGCCAGGTGCTGGGGTTATCCAAATTCGCCCGTATTGTCGATGTGTTTGCCCGACGCTTGCAGATTCAGGAAAACATGACCAAGCAGATCGCCGAAGCGGTGCAGGAAGTTACCGGTTGCCGCGGCGTGGGAGTGATTATGGAAGCTCAGCACATGTGCATGATGATGCGTGGTGTGCAGAAACAGAATTCCATGATGCGTACCTCGGTGATGCTGGGCGACTTCCGCAGCAACCCGGCCACCCGTGATGAATTCATGCGCTTGATCGGCCTGTAAATATCCCGTTTACTGCCGTCATCAATGACGGGAGAAGAACATGCAGGAACTGGCGTGGTGGATCTGGGCACTGTTGGTGTACAGCCTTGGTTTGCTGGCCGCCATTGATGCCCTGTGGCAGGGACGCACCGCTCAGGGCACCATTGCCTGGGTGCTGGGGTTAATACTGATGCCCATGATCACCCTGCCCTTGTACGCATTTTTCGGCAGCCGTCGTTTTCATGGTTATGTACGCGCCCGTCGCCACCACAACGAAAACCTGGACCTGATCGCCGATCAGGTTCAGGCCGAACTCGAGTCCCATGCGCTGCCACCGGGGCAACTCACCTACCCCCTGTATCCGCTGTTCCGGATGCCTCAAACCGCTGGCAACCAGTGCCAGCTGCTGACCAGCGGCGCCGATACCTATACCGACATGTTCCGTGCCATTGCCGCCGCCCGCCATTCCGTTTGCGTGCAGTTTTATATTCTGCGTGACGATCGCACCGGCCAGCAGCTGGCAGAGTTGCTCTGCGATAAAGCCCGCCAGGGTGTGGCCACCTATCTGCTGTACGATGAAATCGGCAGTCGCGGCCTGAAACGGGCCTACTTACAAGGCTTGCGTGAGGCCGGGGTACGGGTATCACGCTTTAATCCGTTACGGCTGCGTACCCGCATGCAGCTGAATTTCCGCAACCACCGCAAGCTGGTGGTGTGCGATGGCCATACCGCCTTTACCGGTGGTTTTAATCTGGGCGATGAATATCTGGGTGATGGCACGGTACTGCCCTTCTGGCGCGATACCCATATTAAAATTCACGGACCGGCGGCACTGAGCTTTCAACTGGTATTTTGTGAAGACTGGCACTGGGCCACCCAGCATCTGCCGGCCTTACACTGGCAGTCGGCGGCGCCGGCCGGCAACAGCAAGGTAATGTGTATTGCTTCAGGGCCGGCCGATGAAACCGAAAGCGCCAGCCTGTACTTTTCCCACCTGATTCACA
>JAEWQT010000083.1 GCA_023399105.1 Pseudomonadota bacterium
TCAACCGGCCAGGGCGGCCGGTTGACGAAGCGCAGGATCAGCCTTTCTTGGCGCGCTTACGCTCGTTTTCAGTCAGCAGTTTTTTACGCAGACGGATGCTGACGGGGGTAACTTCCACCAGTTCGTCGTCTTCGATAAATTCCAGTGCCTGTTCCAGGGTGTGACGCACCGCTGGTGTCAGCACGATGGCTTCGTCGGTACCAGAGGCACGTACGTTGGTCAGCTGCTTGGCTTTGGTCGGGTTCACCACCAGGTCGTTATCGCGGCTGTGCAGACCAATAATCATGCCTTCGTACACTTCGGTTTGCGGGCCGATGAACAAACGACCGCGTTCCTGCAGAGTGTACAGGGCATAACCCAGCGCTTTGCCGGCCACCATGGACACCAGTACGCCGTTGTGACGGGTAGAGGTCAGGCTGGACTGAACCGGGCCATAATGATCGAAGATGTTGGTGAGGATGCCGGAGCCTGAGGTCAGGGTCAGGAACAGACCACGGAAACCAATCAGGCCACGGGCCGGCGCGATAAACTCCAGACGTACACGGCCTTTGCCATCCGGCACCATGTTGGTCATTTCGGCGCGACGGTTGCCCATCTCTTCCATGATGGAGCCCTGGTGCTCTTCTTCGATGTCGATAACCACCTGCTCGTAGGGTTCCTGCAGCACGCCGTCGATTTCTTTCACCACCACCTGCGGCTTGGAAATACCCATTTCAAAGCCTTCACGACGCATGGTTTCGATCAGCACCGACAGGTGCAGCTCACCACGGCCGGATACTTTGAATTTTTCCGGACTGTCGCCGTCTTCCACGCGCAGGGCCACGTTGTGGATCAGTTCTTTTTCCAGACGCTCTTTGATGTTGCGGCTGGTCACGAACTTACCTTCTTTACCGGCAAAGGGGGAATCGTTGACCTGGAACGTCATGCTCACGGTCGGCTCATCCACGCTCAGCGGCGGCAGAGCCTCAACGGCAGACGGGTCACACAGGGTGTCGGAGATGCCCAGGCCGTCGATACCGGAAATACAGACGATGTCGCCAGCACTGGCTTCGGTGGTCACAATCCGGTTAAAACCGTGGAAACCTTTCACTTCCAGAATCCGGCCCTTACGGGTTTTGCCCTTGATGTCGATGATCTGTACGTCAGTGCCAGGCTTCAGCTTACCGCGGGTAATGCGACCAACACCGATAACACCGACATAGCTGTCGTAATCCAGTGCCGAAATCTGCATCTGGAACGGACCGTCAACGTTCACCGGCGGTGGCGGTACGTGGTCGACAATCATCTGCAGCAGCGGGGTCATGTCGCTGGCCAGTTCATCCGGTGACAGGCCGGCAATACCGTTCAGACCGGAAGCATAGATAACCGGGAAATCCAGCTGCTCTTCGGTGGCACCCAGGCGGTCGAACAGGTCGAAGATTTCATCCAGAACCCAATCCGGACGTGCACCCGGACGGTCTACTTTATTGATGACCACGATCGGACGCAGGCCGCGCTCGAAGGCTTTCTGGGTGACGAAACGGGTTTGTGGCATTGGGCCGTCCTGGGCGTCGACCAGCAGACACACAGAGTCCACCATCGACATTACCCGTTCTACTTCGCCGCCGAAGTCGGCGTGTCCGGGGGTATCGACGATGTTGATGCGGTAATCATTCCACTGAATGGCGGTGTTCTTCGCCAGAATGGTAATACCACGCTCTTTTTCTTGATCGTTAGAGTCCATGGAGCGATCGCCTTCGCGGCGGTCCAGGGTACCGGACTGCTCCAGCAGTTTGTCGACCAGGGTGGTTTTACCGTGGTCAACGTGGGCGATGATGGCGATGTTTCTGAGGTTTTCGATCACAGGAAGGGCCTTGGTGAAGGTTTGTACAAAAATGGTGGGCGATTATACCCGAAAGGGGCCTCCGGCGTGACAGGAAATTGCATCGAACTGGTGGTTTTTTGCTCGCATTGGCCGGAATTTCCAGCACCCCCGGAAGGCGCTCTTTTTGTGCTGCTGGCCATGTACCCGGACTGACAGTGAACCTATAATGGGCGGGTTTGCACTGGCCGGCATCCCCAACAGACTGAAACGCCCTCAAATGGTGCTATTGGTTCAGGTTGTGATTCAATATGGTGCATTAAAAAGCGCGTTGTCGCCGTGGCAGCCCTGATTCTGTGCGATCTGTCTGCATTCAGAACGTGGCACGCAGTTTGCTGCTGACTGAGCATGGCAAGCCGGGGCCTTCCCGAAACAAGTTGAACCAGCATCTGGAGAAAGACAATGTCAGAGAAAACTCTGAATCTGATCAAAGAAAACGACGTGAAGTGGGTTGACCTGCGTTTCACCGATTTCAAAGGTAAAGAGCAGCACGTTACCATTCCTGCCCGTTATGTGACCGAAGATTTCTTCGAATCCGGCCAGATGTTCGATGGTTCTTCTATTTCTGGCTGGAAAGGCATCGAAGCGTCCGACATGATCCTGATGCCGGATGACTCCACCAGCTTCATGGACCCCTTCACTGAAGACGCCACCCTGGTGCTGCGTTGCGACATCATCGAGCCGTCCACCATGCAGGGTTACGACCGTGATCCGCGTTCTGTGGCCCGTCGCGCTGAAGAGTACCTGAAGTCTACTGGCCTGGGTGACACCGCATTCTTTGGTCCGGAGCCGGAATTCTTCATGTTTGATGACGTACGCTGGGGCTCGGATATGTCCGGTTCCTTCTGCAAAATCAACTCGTCTGAAGCGGCCTGGAACACTGAAACTGTGATGGAAGGCGGCAACATGGGCCACCGTCCGCGCGTGAAAGGCGGTTACTTCCCGGTGCCTCCGGTTGACAGCCACCACGATATCCGTGCTGCCATGTGTAACACCCTGGAAGCCATCGGTCTGGACGTAGAAGTTCACCACCACGAAGTGGCCAACGCCGGTCAGAACGAAATCGGCGTGCGTTTCAATACTCTGGTTAAGAAAGCGGACGAAGTGCAGATGCTGAAGTACGTTGTCCACAACGTGGCTAACGCATACGGCAAAACCGTTACTTTCATGCCGAAGCCGATCGTTGGCGACAACGGTTCCGGTATGCACGTGCACATGTCTTACTGGAAAGACGGTGTAAACCAGTTTGCCGGTGACGGCTACGCTGGCCTGTCTGAAACTGCCCTGTACTTCATCGGCGGTATCATTCACCACGCCAAGTCACTGAACGCCTTCACCAACCCGTCCACCAACTCGTACAAGCGTCTGATTCCGGGCTTTGAAGCACCGGTTATGCTGGCTTACTCTGCCCGCAACCGTTCTGCTTCTATCCGTATTCCGTACGTTGCATCACCGAAAGGCAAGCGCATCGAAGCCCGTTTTCCGGACCCGATGGCTAACCCTTACCTGGCGTTCGCAGCCCTGCTGATGGCCGGTCTGGACGGCGTGAAGAAGAAAATGCACCCTGGCGATGCCGCCGACAAAGACCTGTACGATCTGCCGGCTGAAGAAGCTCTGGCGATTCCGCAGGTGTGTGGTTCACTGCGCGAAGCACTGGCCAGCCTGCAAGCCAGCCATGACTACCTGACCGAAGGCGGCGTGTTCAGCAAAGACATGATCGATGCCTACATCAACATGAAGATGCAGGACGTTTACCGTGTTGAGCACACCACTCACCCGGTTGAATACGACATGTACTACAGCCTGTAATCTGACGGTTACGCTGTAAAAGGGCCCTGCGGGGCCCTTTTTTATGCCTGCTGTTTGTGCGCGAGGGCGGCGGCGCTGGTACCATAGCGGCCTTCGCGGAGACATCATCATGCTGGACTGGAACAAAACGGATCTGCTGCAGGCATTGCCGGAATTCGACTGGCAACATCTGCCCAAGGCGGGCCGGGCACTGCAACCCTATTGTGATTTTTACCGGCTGCGCTTCAGTGAAGCCTCTGTCCATTACGCCGGCCGGCTGTCCTGTGCCGGCTATCAGCTGGCGGTACAGAGCTGGGCGCCGGCGCAGGTGAGTGGCACTGCCATTCTGGTGCATGGCTATTACGACCATACCGGTATTTATGGATCGTTAATCCGTTTTTGTCTGCAGCAGCAGTTACAGGTGCTGATTGTGGATTTGCCCGGCCATGGTTTATCCGGTGGTGAGCCGGCGGCCATTGGCAGTTTTCAGGAGTATGACGAGATTTTCAGTGTCCTGGTGCAACGGGCCCAGCAGTTTTTACCGGCGCCCCTGCATGTGTTCGGTCAGAGCACCGGTGGCGCCATCATTGTGAACTATGTGCTTAAGCGCCAGTTGCAACCGGCGCAGTCGCCTTTCACCAGCATCAACCTGTTATCGCCACTGGTCCGGCCGTGGCGCTGGCAGCAGGTAAAAATGCTGCAGCCGTTGTTGGGGCCATTTTTGCGCCAGCTGAAGCGTACCTTTCACCCTAATTCCTCTGATACGGCCTTTCTTGACTTTATTGCCCACCATGATCCGTTGCAGCCGCGTTTTATGAACCTGCGTTGGGTGCGGGCGTTGCGCCATTGGGTGCCCTTTATCGAGGCGCAGCCGCCGCTGGAGCTGGTGGTGAATATTGTTCAGGGCGATCAGGATGGCACCGTGGCCTGGCCGCACAACCTGCAGGTATTGCAGCAGAAATTTCCACAGCGGCGGCTGTATATGCTGGCTGGCGCCGGGCATCAGCTGGTGAATGAACATGAGGCGCTGCGGGAGCGTTTGTACGCTCAGCTGGCCAGCTGGTTGCATGACCAGCCGGATGCGTCGGTATCAGCTATTGAAGCGGCTGATATCAGCGGCTGACAGGCCGGCCTGTTGCAGAATATGTTCCCACTCGGTGCGGCTGACCGGTTGCACCGACAGCCGTGCCCGGTTCAGTAGCGCCATTTCCTGCAGTGCGCTGTCCTGACGCATGGCTTTCAGCGTTACCGGACGAGGCAGAGCGGTAACCGCTTCCACTTCCACCGTGATCCAGCGTGGGTTGGCCGGGTCAGATTTGGGGTCAAAATAGGGCGACTGTGCATTGAACTGAGACGGGTCGGCTAAGCCGGTGCGGACAATGCGGCAAATGCCGACAATGGCCGGCTCTTTACAGCTGGAATGATAAAAAAATGCGTAGTCGTTCACACCGACGGCATCGCGCAGCAGGTTGCGGGCTTGATAATTTCTGACGCCATCCCATACTGTGCGCCGTTCTGGTGCACTGCTGAGATGAGAATAACTAAAAACATCCGGCTCGGATTTCAATAACCAGTACTTCATATTTTTACGGCTTCATTGGTCGGTCTGGCTTGGGATTTGCTGGCAACAGCATCTCAGCAAGACGTTGTGTATACAATCTGGAGTTCGCTATGCGTAAGCCCGATGTGCTGATTTTACTGGCCATCGTCGCCCTGTTGGGCGCTTTCACTACCAGCATTTCTGCCGAAAGCAAAAAACCGGAGCAACTATCCACTCTGGAAAGCAGTATCCGTTAGCGGAACCGATACAAACGTTGATCCGTGGCGATAGCGCTGAGCGGAATATCCCAGGGCTCGGCCGCTAATGCTGTGGTTTTTTGCCAGTCGTAGGCGCAGCCCAGCAATGCCGGTTGCTGCCCCGGCTGGTGCATAAAGGCCAGGGTGCGGTCGTAAAAACCGCCACCCATGCCGAGCCGGTTGCCCTGCTGGTCAAAAGCGACCAGCGGCATACACACCAGCTGCATAAAACGGGCGGGCATGCTGCGGCTGCGGCCGAACACCGGCTCGTGAATACCAAAGCGGTTTTTCACCAGTTTTGTGTGCCGGTCCCAGCGCAAAAAACTCAGGTGGCCCTGGCGCAGCGGGTGCAGCACCGGCAGGTACAGGGTTTTGCCCCGGCGTTGCAGGTCGCGGATCAGCGGGCCGGTGTCGATTTCACCATCATTGGTCAGGTACACGGCAATGTGGCGACTGTATTGGAAATGGCGGTTGTGACGCAGGCTATGCAGTAATTGAGCGGCGGCCTGGCGGCGTTGTGGTTGGGTCAGGCGGCGGCGCTGGTCGCGCATCTGGCGGCGCAGTTCGGGTTTGCTGAGCATGGTGGTAGAAGGCATAAAAAAGCAGGACTCCCCGCTGTGCCGCTGTCGTAAATAAAGGCCTTGAACCCAACTGGTCCAAGGTGGCAGGCCAGGCACTGAATCAGGCTTTCCGGCAAGCGGACATGCACACATCAGCGCGTGAAACCTTCCATTTAAAAGTGCATCGGCTCAGGACTTTATCGACTGGCAAACACCCCAGGGAGCCGGCGCAGTATATCAGAACAAATTAGGGTAACGGGAGCGGAATGCGCCAGTACGGGGCACATTTGCCCGCAGGTTGGTTACAACTCCAGCTGCAGATCCTGCGCCAGAGCGTCATCCAGCAGCTGGTGCATACGCGCCAGATCTTTGCTCAGATCCTGTTGCTGACCTTCCTGTTCACGCAGCTGATGGGCAATGTTCAGCGCCGCGATGACGGCAATGCGATCGGTACCCAGCACTTTGCCACTGGCGGCACCGGCGTTTTTAATTTCCGACATTTTCTCATTCAGCATGCGCGCGGCATCGCGCAGCTTGTCTTCGGCGCCCACCGGGCAGTTAATGCGGTATTCGCGGTCGAGAATGGTCAGTGACAGGGTTTTCGGGGAATCAGCCACTGTTGCGCTCCAGGGTTTGCAGACGGACGATCATGTCATTGACCTTACGACGGGCCATTTCGTTCTGCTGAATCAATTTGGCCCGTTCCGCCTGCCATTCTGCTTCGGCGGCGCGCATGGCCTGATTCTGCTGGCGCAATTCATTGTGCACCAGCAGCAGTTTTTCTATTTTGCGCTGCAGAGCCTGAAGATCATTGTTGGGCATAGCATCGGATCAGGTAGTGAGAAGGCCCCTACTATAAGAGTGCGCCGCCAGCGGGGTCAATTGCCCGCCCCGGGATTCCTGTAAGGTACGGCCGGATGCCGCAGAATCGCACCGAACAGTGCTAGAATGGGCCACTTTTACCGGCGACGAGACTGATATGACCATCGATTTTAATGCAGCAGCCGACCTGTGGGTGGAATCCCGCTGCTATCAGACCCCATCAGCCCTGCAGGGCTGGCTGACTGGTTATCTGGCGGCGGGTGGCCGTCTTAGCGCCGAGGCCTGGCTGCAGGAAGCGCAGGAATATCTGGAGCTGGAAGATGCGCCGTCCGATGCATTACGCGCTTTATTGCAGGAGTTTTATAACGACGTGCTGAAAGGTCTGGCCGGCGATAGCCTGGAATTCACCCTGCTGCTGCCGGCCGATGAAGACGCCGACATCGATGAACAGGTAGAGTGCCTGGCGCAGTGGAGCAAAGGCTTCCTCGATGGCTTCGGCGCCTCCGGAAAAATTCAGGGCAAGGTGCCGGACGATGTGCTGGAAGTGCTGCAGGATCTGGATGCCTTTTCTCAGGCCGAACTGGACGATGTGCAGGACCCGCAAAACGAGCTGCTGTATCTGGAACTGGCCGAGCACGCCCGCGTGGCGGCGTTAACCGTGTTCTACGCCATGAATCAGCAGGTCACGCCTGCGCCGCAAACCCTGCACTGAGTCTGTTCTGAGGTGAGTATGAAACTGGACCCGCGCGAATACCCGAAACGTCGCCGTCAGCTGATGCAGTTGATGAGCCCGAACAGCATTGCCATAGTTCCCTCGGCACCGGTCACGGTGCGCAACCGCGATGTTGAGCATCCGTTCCGGCAGGATTCCGATTTCTATTACCTCAGCGGCTTTGCCGAAGAACATGCGGTACTGGTGCTGATTCCCGGCCGCGAGCACGGCGAGTACGTGCTGTTCTGTCAGGAAAAAATCAAAGAACAGGAAATCTGGACCGGCCGTCGTGTCGGCCCGGAAGCCGCACCGCAGGTATTGGGCTGCGACGATGCCTTTCCGATCAGCGACATCGACGACATTCTGCCCGGCCTGATCGAAGGCAAAGACCGCATTTACGCCAGCCTCGGCGTCAGCCCGGAGTTCGACCGCCAGCTGATGCAGTGGGTCAACCACATTAAAACGCAGGTGCGTAATGGTGCCACGCCGCCGCACGAATTCAGCGCCCTTGATCACCTGCTGCACGATATCCGCTTAATCAAATCGCCGGCGGAAGTAGCCCTGATGCAACGCGCCTGCGACATCAGCGCCGAGGCGCACACCCGCGCCATGCAAATGGTCAAGCCGGGCATGTACGAGTACGAACTGGAAGCCGAACTGATGCGCACCTTTATGGCCGCCGGGTCGCGCTGGCCTGCGTATCCGTCCATTGTCGGCACCGGCGAAAACGCCTGCATCCTGCACTACACACAGAACAACGCCGAGATTAAAGACGGCGATCTGATCCTGATCGACGCGGGCTGCGAACTGGATTACTACGCCTCGGACATCACCCGTACTTTTCCGGCCAACGGCAAGTTCACGGCGCCGCAGCGCCAGCTGTACCAACTGGTGTTGGATGCCAACTACGCCGCCATCGAGCAGGTGAAGGCCGGCAACCACTGGAACCAGCCGCATGAAGCGGCGGTGCGTGTGCTGACTGAGGGCCTGGTTAAACTGGGGCTGCTGCAAGGCGATGTGGACGAACTGATTGAAGCCCTGGCGTTCCGCCAGTTCTACATGCACAAAACCGGTCACTGGCTGGGCATGGACGTGCACGATGTGGGCGAATACCGCATCGACGGCGAGTGGCGGATTCTGGAAGAAGGCATGGTGATGACCATTGAGCCGGGCCTGTACATCGCCCCGGACGATGA
>JAEWQT010000138.1 GCA_023399105.1 Pseudomonadota bacterium
ATTGAACTGTTTGAGGACCTGGGGCGGGAGCTGACCGCCGAGGTGTCACTGGCCAGTGCGGCACGTGAGCTGAATATCCGTGAGCATCATCAGGCGGGCGATGTGGCGATTTGTCAGGATGCCGCCGTGGGGAACCCGGTTGCTGCCGGTGCTTTCGAACGCCGCACGCCGTTTCTGGCTGCCATTCCGTTTTTCAAAGGCGGCAATGTCATGGCGCGCCGCTGGTGGTTCTTTAATGAGGGCTGTCAGGGCAACAAGCGTCATCTGGGCTTTTCATTCCTGCAGCCACTGCTGGAACCGAAAGACAGTTTTCCCGATACCGTACTGTTCCAGCTGCTGCGTATCAACGACATGCTGATTCTGCCGCTGCCGTTTGAAACCACCACCGAGGCCGGTCGCCGCATCAGTCAGCGGGTACAGGATGCTTTTAATGAGGCCGGTCAGCCGCTGCGCTATGTGTGGGTGGCCAGCAACGCCAATGGCTATTTCGGCTACACCACCACGCCGGAAGAGTATTCACGTCAGAACTATGAAGGCGGACATACGCTCTATGGCCAATACACCACGCCGTATCTGGCCGGGCAGCTGGGCATTCTGGCGCAGGATTACCTCAGGCAAGGACAACTGCAGGAGCTGAAAGCGGAATGGCGCTATGCCCTGAAAGTGAATTCGTTCCTGCCTCCTGCCGGGGTGAGCACCGGTCAGCGCAGCTGGCTGCAGTCGCCACGTGCGGTGCCGGCGGAGGAGACTCATGAAGAGGACTACATCGCGGTGCGCTGGCTGGATGTCGGTCCGCGTCAGATCGACTTCCACGAGCCACTGGTGCGGGTAGAGCAGCGCCATGGCGATCAGTGGCAGTTGGCGCACAACACCGGAGAACCGGTACACGACGATGGTTACGACATTGAAGTGCGCTACCTGAAAACCCGAAAAGACGATGGCATGGCGCACTACGAAACCCGCTGGTACAACCCGGTGGCCGGTGGTGAATATCGCTTTGTGATCGAAGGTCGTGCCGGGCAGCCGGCGCTGTATTCTGCCCCGTTTCAGTGGCAGGCCGGGCAATAAACAGGTTCGCGGCGCCGCATACGCGCCACTTTTTTACCGGACTGTCACATTGTTCCTTTAGGTTTTGTGCCCCTCTTGAGTAGAATGGCTGCCGGATCTGATTACGGACAACAATAAATTACATGCTTAAATCCATCTGGGCCGCCCGCTGGTATGTGTTGCTGGGTTTAGTGGCCTTCCTGATTACCCTGTTGCTGACCACGCCGCTGCATTTTGTCTGGCGCTTTCTGGCGCCGGAACTGTCGGCGTTGCCGGTGCACGTACAGCAAGTCAGCGGTACGTTATGGCGTGGCCGTATTCAGTTGCAGATTATCCAGCTGCGTGAACTGGGCGTGCTGGATACGCGCTGGGAATTATCGCCCTGGGCCTTACTGGCCGGCCGTGCCGATTTACGCCTGCAGATCGACAGCCCGGATTTACGCCTGCAGCTGCCGTTACAGATCGGTCTGAATAAGGTGCTGCATATTAATGGTGCCGATGGCTATTTCGACCTGCGTCCATTAGCCCCCATGCTGCAGCGTCAGCGCACCAAAGCGGAAGGCAACGTGCAGCTGAATCGTCTACTCGCAGAGGTTGACCTGAATACCGGGGTGTTCAACCAGTTAGCCGGCCAGCTGGTGTACAGCGGTGGCGCCGTTACCCTGCTGGTAGACAATAAACCCGTTAATGCCACGCTGCCGGTACTGTTAGGGCAGCTGGGGCGGGAACCGGAACGGGCGGCGCTGGACCTGACCACCGAAAGCGGAGAAACCCTGTTGCGCGGTTACCTGCAACCCGATGGCTGGGCAGGTTTGGCCTTACGGCGGCGGTTTCTGGACGTCATCGGCCAGCCCTGGCCGGTGCAGGCCGAAGCGGACAGCGTGATTTTTGAAGTGTCACAGAAGGTTCTGTAATCTTGAGCGCGGCATTGGGGAGTAGCAGCTTGACGGAACAACAGACAATAAAACCGGCGTGGCAACGGCGTACTCTGGTGCTGGGGAAAATATTCCTGACCGTACTGATTGCTGCCCAGCTGGCCGCGTTGGTCTGGCGACTGGTCGCTCCGGAACCCCTGGTATTGCCGGCCCCGGCGCAGTCTGGCGGCAGTGCCGTGGCCAGCGGTGGTGTACAGGGGACAGCGCAATACCATTTATTCGGTGAGGTGGGCGCCGAGCCATTGGCGCCGGTCACTGAACAGGTCAGCGCTCCGGAAACCCGATTACGGTTGCAACTGCTGGGCATTACCAAAGGCCCGCGCGATGATGTGTCCAGCGCCATTATTGCGCCCCGCGGTGCCAGTGGTGAGTTTTACCGTGTTGGTGATGTGGTGCAGGGTTCTACCCGCCTGGCGGCGGTGTACGATGACCGCGTGATTCTCAACACCAACGGCAAACTGGAAACCCTGAAATTTGACGAGCTCAGTGCCGCCGGCATCAGTGCCCGGGCCGTCGCGGCCGCGCCGGTAACGGCCACGCCACAGGGAACCTTGCGCGAACGCTTCCGCGAGGTGCGCTCACCGGCCGATTTTATGAATATGGTTACTGCCGAAGCCACTGCCGATGCCGAAGGCGCGCTGCGGGAGCTGGGGCTGGAAAGTATTGGTGCCGGGCAGGGTTACCGGGTAACGCCGGGCTCCATGTTAACGGCGCTGCAGTTGCAGCCGGGTGATATTGTTTTGTCGGTGAACGGACAGTCGCTGGGCGACCCGCAGGCCGATCAGCAAGTGCTGGAACAGGTCAGTGCCGAGGGCAATGCACGGATCGAAGTGCAGCGCGGCAATAATCGTTTTGTGGTGAATCACAGTCTGAATTAATAAAGGAAATCAGCGTGTTAAAGCATTGGGCATTTATGGTGTTGCTGGTCATTGGTGGCGCAACGCAGGCGCAAACCGGCACACAAACCGCAGCATCCGATAGCTGGCAAATTAACCTGAAAGAAGCCGATATCGGCGCGTTTATTTCTCAGGTGGCCGATATTACCGGCAAAAGCTTTGTGATTGACCCACGGGTTAAAGGCAAAGTGAACGTGCTGTCAAGCGAACCGATGAATAAAGACGGGGTGTACGAACTGTTTTTATCCGTGTTGCAGGTGCAGGGCTTTGTGGCCGTGCCGGCGGGTGATGTAACGCTGATTGTGCAGCAGAATGATGTCAAACAGCAGGGCCGCGACCTGGATGAAAGCGTGCAGGTCGACAGTCAGGAGCTGCTGACCAAAGTCATTATGATTAAAAATACGCCGGCGCTGGATCTGGTGCCGATTCTGCGCCCGCTGGTGGCTAAATACGGTCATCTGGCCGGGGTTAAAT
>JAEWQT010000200.1 GCA_023399105.1 Pseudomonadota bacterium
CGCTGACCGCCCGGAACTGCAAACCCTGCACGACCTTCAGACTGTTCGTATCGCTGCCGTTGGTACTCAGTTCCTCGGTGGTTATGCCACCCAGATGATTGAGCTGAAAAAAGCCGGTATTAATCTGCACAAACTGGATTTTCTGTTTACCGGCGGCTCACACGATGCGGTGGTGCAGGCCGTACTGAAGCAACAGGCCGATGCCGGATTTATCCGCTCCAGTGTGCTGGAAAGCATGCTGGAGCAAGGTACGATAAAACCCGGTGAACTGGGCGTAGTGGCCGCGCGTGAACACCCGGGGTTTCCCTTTGCAGTATCCACATCGCTGTATCCGGAATGGGCATTTGTTGCGCACTGGTCGCTGCCGGCACATTACAGTAAACGTATTGCCGCCTTGTTGTACGATTTACCTGCCACCCATCCGGCCGCCGTACAGGCCGGTATCCAGGGGTTTACCATTCCGGCCGATTACGCCTCCGTCGAAGAATTAATGGTCACTCTGCGGATGCCGCCATTTGATGCAGCCCCCGACTTCGGCTGGCGCGATATCTGGGCACGTTACCACTGGTGGTTAACGGCTGGCATCGTGATGGCGGGCGCTATTTTATCGCTACTGGTTGCACTGTTACTGAATTACCGCCGCCGTTTGCATCTGGAAAAAAATGCTCACGAACTGGCGGAGCGCTTAAGTAGCATTATTGATGCCACCCGGGCCGGTACCTGGGAATGGAATATTCAGACGGGTGAAAACCGGTTTAACGAACGCTGGGCAGACATTCTGGGTTATACGCTCAGCGAGCTGCAACCCACCACTCTGGATACCTGGAATCAATTTGTTCACCCGGACGATATTGATCGCGCCACCGAAGCTCTGGATAAACATATCCGTGGTGAAACGTCGTACTACGCCTGCGAATACCGTATGCGTCACCGGCGCGGCCACTGGGTGTGGATTTATGACCGTGGCCGGGTAAAAAGCTACACCGCTGATAAACAGCCGGAATGGATGTTCGGTACTCATATTGATGTAACAGAACGCCATGATTTAATTGAAGCCCAGCGCCAATGGATTAAACGCTTCCGCGATTTTTCCGATAACGTTCCCGGTGTACTCTACCAGTTCCGGCTGCGGCCGGATGGCAGTTCTTATTTTCCGTTTGCCTCACAACGCCTGCGCGATATTTATGGCTGCAGCCCGGAACAGGCTAAAAATGATGCCACTCAGGTGTTTAACGTTATTAATGCTGATGATATTGATGCCGTAACCCGTAGCATTCAGCACTCTGCTGCCACCTTAACAACCTGGAGTTGTGCCTATCGGATTAACCACCCCCAGCGTGGGCTCATCTGGGTAGAAGGCAGCGCTACCCCGTCCCGTGAAAACGATGGCAGCATTGTCTGGCACGGCTATATCCGCGATATCACCACGTTGCGTGATGCCCAAGCGCGCCTGCGTTTACTGGCCAGTGTTTTTGATGCCAGCCAGGAAGGTATTTTTATTACCGATGCCAACCATCATCTGGTGGATATTAACCCCGCCAGTATCAATATTTCGGGTTACACACTGGCTGAATTACAGGGGCAGGCCGTTACCCGGTTATTTGATGAACCAACCTCTGCCAACCTTATTCCTCAGGTGATCGAGGCGCTGGGCAATAAAGGCAGCTGGCATGGAGAATTGCAGCTGCAAACCCGTGATGGCGGCACCGTACCCATTGAACTGGATGTCGGTGTTGTTCGTGATGAAAACCATCAGATCACGCACCATGTGGCGGTCTTCAGTGATATTTCCGAGCGCGTACGCCACCAGAAAGAACTGGAATTAATCGCCTATTACGATCCGTTAACCGGCATCCCCAATCGCCGTATGCTGAACGAACGCCTGCGCCAGGCCGTGGCTTATGCCACCCGCAAACGCGAACCGCTGGCGGTTTGTCTGCTGGATCTGGATAACTTTAAACCCATTAACGACACCTACGGCCATGCCGCTGGCGATAAAGTACTGATAGAAATTGCTCAGCGCCTCAGCGATATGCTGCGGGTGGAAGACAGCGTGGCGCGGCTGGGTGGCGATGAATTTGTACTGCTGCTGATGCTGAACAACCGCGACAGCGATGCCGTATTCGAACGCATTATTGAAACCCTGCACCGGCCAATTAGTTTAGGCGATGCGGAAGTAACGGTATCGGCCAGTCTGGGGATCAGTTTCCTGAACCCTGATGCTCCCTGCGATGGCAGCGAATTATTGCATCAGGCTGACCAGGCCACTTACATCGCGAAAAAAGCCGGTCGTGATCGTTATGCGGTGTATCAGCCGGATCAACCCGGCTGATACCGCTGCTTATTTCCCGATACAGAACGAGCCGAAAATCTGCCCGAGCAGGTCATCGGCGGTAAAAGCACCGGTAATTTCGTTCAGCGCATTCTGCGCCATGCGCAAGTCTTCGGCCAGCAGTTCGCCGGCGCCCATGCCTTCCAGCTGTAAACGACCGTTATCCACGGCTTCTTTGGCGCGGTTCAGAGCATCAATATGGCGGCGGCGGGCGAGGAAACCGCCTTCGGCACCGGCATCAAACCCCATCACTTGTTTTAAATGCACACGCAAGGCATCCACGCCATGATTATGCTTGGCGGACAGGGTGATGGTGGGAAAACGGTCGGCGTTGTTCAGGCCGATGGTTTCTGTGGATAGGTCGGCTTTGTTGCGGATAACCGTAATACGGCCACTGTTCAGCAACTCAGTGGCCTGTTGCTGTAACCCACGCTCATCGTACAGAGCGTGCAGCAGCTGTTCAGGGTCGGTTTCGGTGGTGGTGGAATCGATCATCAGCAGCACGCGGTCAGCTTTGCTGATTTCATCCCAGGCGCGCTGAATGCCGATGCGTTCCACTTCGTCCGGAGCATCGCGCAGACCGGCGGTATCGATGATGTGCAGCGGCATGCCGTCGATGTGAATATGTTCTTTTAATACATCGCGCGTGGTGCCGGCGATATCGGTCACAATGGCGCGCTCCACACCGGCCAGGGCATTGAGTAGTGAGGACTTACCCGCATTCGGACGCCCGGCAATCACCACGTTCATGCCTTCGCGCAGCAGCGCTCCCTGATTGGCTTCACGCAATACGGCCAACAGTTCATTCTCTACCGCATCCAGCATAGCGGCTACTTTGCCGTCGCTGAGGAAGTCGATTTCTTCTTCCGGGAAGTCGATGGCCGCTTCGACGTACATACGCAGGTGAATCAGCTGATCGAGCAGGCTGTGAACGCGTTTGGAAAATTCGCCCTGCAGTGACCGCAGCGCACAGCGCGCAGCCTGTTCTGAGGCGGAATCGATCAGGTCGGCAATGGCTTCGGCCTGCGCCAGATCGAGTTTGTCGTTCAGAAAGGCGCGTTCGGAAAATTCACCGGGGCGGGCCAGCCGGCAGCCCAGTGCTACCACTTCTTTCAGCAATAAATCCAGCACCACCGGGCCACCATGGCCCTGCAGTTCGAGTACATCTTCGCCGGTAAAGGAATGCGGATTGGGGAAGAACAGGGCGATGCCTTCATCCAGCACGGTGC
>JAEWQT010000218.1 GCA_023399105.1 Pseudomonadota bacterium
ATTGAACGTCTACCCGCCACTGCCACCGGCGCTGCTGCGCTGGTGGACTGATGTCCGGCGCATTTATCTGCGCAAACCGGTGCTGGTAATCGCCCTGTTGGGCTTCAGCGCCGGGTTACCCTTTTTGCTGGTGTTTTCCACGCTTTCGGCCTGGTTGTTCGATGCCGGGGTGGAGCGTACCGCCATTGGTTTCTTTGCCTGGGTCGGCATTACCTATTCCGTAAAAGTGTTCTGGGCGCCGGTGGTGGATCGTTTTGCGCTGCCCGTTTTGTCGCACCTCGGGCAACGGCGCGGCTGGATTCTGGCCGGTCAGCTCGGCATTGTCGCCGGGCTGGTGCTAATGAGTATGAGCAACCCGGCAACGTCCTTGCTGGTGATTGCGTTGGCGGCGGTGCTGGTGGCGTTCTGTTCCTCCACCCAGGATGTGGCGGTGGATGCCCTGCGTATTGAATCGGCCGAAGACGAACTGCAGGGGATGTTGTCAGCGGCTTATATTTTTGGCTACCGGGTTGCTCTGCTGGTCGCCGGCGCCGGTGCGCTTTATATCGCTGAATACGGCAGCTGGGCGCTGGCCTATCTGTGTATGGCCGGGCTGATGTTGCTGGGCGTGGCGGCGGTGCTCTGGGCTGATGAGCCCGCCCGTATCAGCAGCGCGCAGCGTGATCAGAACGAAATTATCCTGATTGACCAGATTATGGGCCGGCCGATGCAGATGGCGCAGCGGCCAGGCTGGCAACGCTGGTTGCTGGGCGCGGTGGTGTGCCCGGTGCTGGAGTTTTTTCAGCGTAATGGCAAGTTTGCGCTGCTGATCCTCAGCTTTATTGCCTTGTTCCGCCTCAGTGATATCACCATGGGCATGATGGCCAACCCTTTTTATCTTGATCTGGGCTACAGCAAATCGGATATCGCCAGCGTGGCCAAAGTCTTTGGCTTTTTTATGACCATTTTCGGCTCGGCGCTGTGCGGTGTGCTGGTGGTAAAACACGGCATTATGCAGCCGCTGTTACTGGGCGCGATTATGGTGGCGGGCACCAATCTGCTGTTTGCCTTACTGGCGGTGCTGGGCAGTAACGGGGTGACCCCCCCTATATACGGGCTGGCGCTGGTGATTGGTGCCGATAACCTCAGCGGCGGCATTGCCAGCACGGCCTTTGTGGCGTATTTGTCCAGCCTGGCCAATCGCAGTTACACCGCCACCCAATACGCACTGTTCAGCTCACTGATGACCCTGCCGGGTAAATTTATCAGTGGGTTTTCCGGCTGGGTGATCGACAGCAGTGGTTACATGGAATTTTTTCTGCTGGCGGCGGCACTGGGCATTCCGGCCATCGTGCTGGTGCTGGTGTTGATGCGCCGTCAGCCGGCGCATTCCTCACCGGCCGCCACAGCGGCATCAGAGCCCCCGCTGGCCTGAGTCTTCCGCCTGTTGCAGCCAGCGCTGAATCTCGTCTTCGCTCGCTTTGATTACTGGCCCCAGCAGGGTCGTTCTGACCGGCTTCGTTACCGGGCGCCCAGCCAGGCGGCTCCGCGCACACCACTGGAATCACCGTGCACCGATTGTTTCAGTGCCGTACAGACGGTGTCGGAAAACACATGGTCGCCCCACAGTTGTGGTACTTCGGTGCAGAGGCCGGGCAGGTTAGAGACACCGCCGCCGAGCACAATGACGTGCGGGTCCATCAGGTTAATCACCGCCGCCAGCGCTTTGGCCAGTCGCCGGTAATAGCGTTGCAGCACCTCCAGCGCCTGCGCTTCACCCCGCGTGGCCCGTTCGGCCCATTGCTGAGCTGGTAAATCCAGGCCGGTTTCCTGCAGTGCCTGCCGCTGCATTCCCGGCCCCGATAACAAGGTTTCCAGACAGCCGTGCTGACCACAGTAGCAGGGCGCTTCGCCATCGTCGGCGCTGCGCCATGGCAGTGGGTTGTGTCCCCATTCGCCGGCAATGGCGTTGGGGCCGCCGAGCAGCTGGCCATTCACCACCCAGCCACCGCCGCAGCCGGTTCCGATAATCACGGCAAACACGGTTTTATAACCGGCGCCGGCGCCATCGGTGGCTTCCGATAGGGCCAGACAATCGGCATCGTTGGCCAGAATCACGCGCTGGCTAAGCGCCCGTTGCAGATCGCCCTGCAGATCGCGCCCGATCAGACAGGTGGTGTTGGCGTTTTTGATTAAACCGGTGGCCGGGCTGACGGCACCGGGAATGCCGATACCAAGGGTGAAATTGGTGGCGTTCAGTTCACTGGCGGCGTTGTGCACCAGCGCGGTGATGTTGGCAATAATGGCGTCGTAGGAATGGGATGGGGTGGCGTTGCGGTGGCGTAACAGGGTTTCGCCGGACTCGTTCAGAACAATAATTTCGGTTTTGGTGCCGCCCAGATCAATGCCGAATTGCAGCATAATGGTGTCCGCAAAAATGGAAGAAACGGGCGGCAGTGTAGCAGAGTTGGTTCAGGAACCGACCGGGTGGCTGTAACTGCGGATCATGCTTTGCAGCATCGACGAGCTTTCGACCAGCCGGCAGCCGTTGCCATACAGGCTGGGGGTGATTTTGTCGCTCCACACCACTTCAACCACGCCCTGGCCGGTGCGGCGGTTGTCGATATTGGGCGGAATATCCACCAGATCCAGCTGCAGCCGGGTACCTGGGGCCAGATAATCGTAGGAAGAAATCATCAGCCCCTGTTCAGAACAGTCGACCAGCAGACCCAGGTATTCCTTATTTTGCTGTTCGAATACACTGACGCTGCTTTTCAGCGTCCAGCGCGGGTGCATACGTTGATCGGTAACGGATGTGCTCATCATGACTTCTCCACACAAACGGCTAAAAACAACCACGTTGCTCCGCAGTGTAGCGCCGCCACAGGAATAAAGGCTATGACAGAAATGACGAACCTGGCGGTTACGCCGGCCATTCACTTGATTCTGGGCGCCGCCCGCAGTGGTAAAAGCCGCTACGCCGAGCAGCAGGCCAGCCTGCTGGAACCGCAAAGTGCTGCCACGGTGGTGTATATTGCCACCGCCCAGGCCCATGACGGCGAAATGCAGCAGCGCATTGACCATCACCGCGATCAGCGCCCGGCGCACTGGCTGACTCTGGAAGAACCGCTGCAGCTGGCGGCCTGTTTGCAGCGGGCGCAGCAGCAGTATCCCGGCGCACCGCTGCTGGTGGATTGTTTAACCCTGTGGGTGACTAACTGCCTGTTACACAGTGATCCTGATTACTGGGCGCGCGAGCGTGAGGCGTTACTGGCGCTGCTGCCAGAGTTACAGCAACCGCTGTTGCTGGTGAGTAATGAAGTGGGCTGGGGCATTGTGCCCATGGGCGAACTGAGCCGCCATTTTGTTGATGAAAGCGGCCGGCTGCATCAGGCCATTGCGGCGCAGGCGCAGGCGGTGACGCTGGTGGTGGCGGGGATACCGATGGCGGTGAAAAGAAGTTGAGCGTTGGGCGTTGGGC
>JAEWQT010000267.1 GCA_023399105.1 Pseudomonadota bacterium
GGGGCCGCAGGCGCTGGCGGGCTGGCAGAACCGTAACCTGCCGGCGGTGGCGGTGTTCGTCAGCCGTGCTGAAGTGGCCGCGGCGCAACCGGCGCCGGTCAGCGCGGTTTATACCGAGCCGCCGTTAACACGGCAACTGGCGCTGACGCGGTTATTGCTGGGCAATGACGCGCCGGTTGGCGTGTTGTTGCAGAATCGCGCTTTCTGGCCGGTCAGTGGTCTGGCCGGTCTGGATCTGACGGCGGCCGGCGTGACGCCCTATTACCTGAGTGATTTCGACAGTCTTAACCATGTTTTGCTGGAATTGCTGCGCGAAAACCGGGCCTTGCTGGGAGTGTATGACCCCCAGCTGTATAACGCCGCCAATATCAAAACCATTCTGATTTCTGCCTACCGGCGCAGCATTCCCTTAGTCGGGCCGGGCAGCGCCTATCTGCGCGCGGGTGCGCTGGCCAGCACTTACAGTGGCAATGCCGAAGTGGCGCGGCGGTTACGGGAAATCCTGCACTCGGGCTTGCAGGACGGCGTCTGGCCGGCGGCGGATTACAACCCGTATTTTCGGGTCGGTGTGAATATGCAGGTGGCACGGTCGCTGAACCTGTTGGTTCCCGACAGTGACGAGCTGGAGCGGCAGTTACAGCAGCAGGAGCGGCGCTGAAACCGGACCGGCCTGGTGGCCCGGCCCGGCTAATGCGGAAACGCTGAAAAGGCTGGATCAGGAGGCGTGGTAACGCACCACAGTATCGACTTCGTCGGCTGACCCCATCACCACCGAGACGCGCTGGTGAATGCTGGTCGGTTCCACATCCATAATGTCATCGTAAGCGGTTGAGGCTTTGCCGCCGGCCTGTTCCACCAGCATGCTCATCGGGTTGCCTTCGTACATCAGGCGCAGCTTGCCGGGCTTGTTCGGTTCACGGCTGTCGTAGGGGTACATGAAAATACCGCCACGCGTCAGGATGCGGTGAATCTCGGCCACCATGGAGGCAATCCAGCGCATGTTATAGCGCTTGCCCAGCGGGCCTTCTTCGCCGCGCAGCAGGTCGGCTACGTATTTCTGCATGTCCGGCAGCCAGAAACGCTGGTTCGACATATTGATGGCGAACTCTTTGGTGGTGGCCGGGATTTTTACGCTTTCACGCTGCAGGTAGAATTCACCCACACGCGGGTCGAGGGTAAACATATGTGTGCCATTGCCGGTGCTCAGCACCAGCAGAGTGGACGGGCCATACAGCACATAACCGGCGGCGATCTGTTCGCGGCCGTGTTGCAGGTAGGTGGATTCGTGGGTCGGATCGTCGCCGGGGTTGGACTGCAGAATGGAAAAGATGGTGCCGACGGTGACGTTGACGTCAATGTTGGACGAACCGTCCAGCGGGTCAAACAGAACCAGAAACTCACCGTCCGGATTACAGGCCACCGGGTCGGCTTCTTCTTCGCTGGCCATGCCCTTAACCGGCTGCATGGTTTGCAGGCTGTATTTGATCAGGTCGTTGGCGATCACATCCATTTTTTTCTGACGTTCGCCCTGAATGTTGTCCTGCTCGGCACTGCCCAGCACGCCGGCCAGTGAACCCAGCTGTACTTTGTAGGCGATGTCTTTACAGGCCACCATCAGGCCTTCAATCACCGACACCAGGGCCGGGTTATTACAGTGATGATCCAGAAAGGTGCGTAAACGCTGCATATGGGGTCCCCGGCGTGGTTGGCATCGGAAAAAAGATGGCGCGCAGTTTACCCGAATCTGTAACGGATTTCAGTGCCGGTTGTGCGGATATTGCCGCCCGCCGGGGGGAATGCCGCAAAAGACCGATTCCTCCCTTGGGCCGCAGGGCGCTTATCAGTACACTAGCCGGCATTCATTTCAGCCACGTTGCGGATTCAACAGAGTTTATGCGCCTGCACATTTTAGGTATTTGCGGTACGTTTATGGGCTCGCTGGCCCAGCTGGCCAAGCAGCAGGGCCACCGGGTTTCCGGCAGTGATGCCGGGGTTTATCCACCTATGAGCGATCAGCTGGAGGCGGCTGGCATTACCCTCAGCGAAGGCTTTGACCCGGCCAATATTCCCGCTGATACCGAACTGGTGATTATCGGTAACGCCCTGTCGCGCGGTAATCCGTCAGTGGAATACGTGCTGGAGCGCGGTATCCCCTATATGTCGGGGCCGCAATGGCTGGGGCAGTTTGTGTTACAGGGGCGCTGGGTGCTGGCGGTGGCCGGTACCCACGGCAAAACCACCACCAGCAGCATGCTGGCCTGGATTCTGGAATACGCCGGTATGCAGCCGGGCTTCTTAATCGGCGGCGTGCCGCAGAATTTCAGCGTGTCGGCGCGCTTAGGCGGCTCACCGTTTTTTGTGATTGAAGCCGACGAATACGACACCGCCTTTTTCGATAAGCGTTCCAAATTTGTGCATTACCAGCCGCGCACGCTGGTGCTGAATAATCTGGAATTTGATCACGGCGATATTTTCCCTGATCTGGCCGCCATTGAACGCCAGTTCCACCACCTGCTGCGTACGGTGCCGGCCAATGGTCAGATTATTCTGCCGGATAACGAAGCGGCGCTGGAGCGGGTGCTGACCATGGGGTGCTGGAGCCCGGTGCAGCGCTTTGGTCAGACGGCCGCGGCCGACTGGCAGTGGCAGCTGGAGCAGGATGATGCCTCGGTCTTCCGCGTGCGCAGCGCGGATGGCCAGTACGATGTCCGGGTGGAATGGCAGCTGACCGGTTTGCACAACGTCAGCAACGCCGTAGCCGCGTTGGTAGCCGCTCGTCATGTCGGCGTAACACCCGAGATTGCCGCTGCCGCGTTAAGCCAATTTGCTTCGGTAAAGCGCCGTATGGAGCGGGTCGGTGAGCACGCTGGTATTCAGGTTTACGATGATTTTGCTCATCATCCGACCGCCATTGCCACCACGCTGGAAGGTGCCCGCGCGCGCCTGCTGAAAGAACAACCGCAGGGTCGCCTGCTGGCGGTGCTGGAACCGCGCTCCAACACCATGAAGCTGGGCGTACACAAAGCCGAATTGGCTGCCTCGGTGGACGCGGCGGATATCGCCTTCTGGTATCAGCCCGACAATATTCAGTGGTCGCTGGCCGAGGTGGCGGCCGCCAGCCGCCAGCCAGGCCACAGCTTTACGGACCATGCGGCGTTAGTGTCGGCGGTGCTGGCCGAGGCGCGCGCCGGCGACCGTATTGTGGTGATGTCGAACGGCAGCTTTGCCGGCATGCCGCGTAAGCTGCTGGCGGCGCTGAAGGAGTCTGTGCATGAGTGAGCGTATTTGTGTCGCCATTACCGGCGCGTCCGGCAGCCCTTATGCGCTGCGCTTAATTGAGGTGCTGCTGGCGGCGGGCTGGGCGGTGGATGTGATCGTCTCCAAAGCCGCACAGCTGGTGGTGGCCACGGAAACGGCGCTGGCGTTGCCGGGTAATCCGCGCGCGCAGGCGGAAACCCTGCAGCGCCTGTTTGAGGTGGATGAGCAACGCCTGCGGGTGTTTGGCCGGGAAGACTGGATGGCGCCCTGGGCTTCAGGTTCCGGCCAGCCGGGGCCGGTGGTGATCTGCCCCTGCAGCACCGGTACCCTGTCCGCCATTGCCTGCGGTGCCAGCAATAACCTTATTGAACGCGCCGCCGACGTGGCCCTGAAAGAACGCCGTAAGCTGATTCTGGTGCCGCGGGAAACGCCGTATTCCGAAATTCATCTGCAGAATATGCTCAGCCTTACCCGCATGGGCGCGGTGATACTGCCGGCCAGCCCGGGCTTTTATCACCAGCCGCAAAGCATGAATGATCTGGTCGATTTTGTGGTGGCCAGAATCCTGAATCAGCTGGGGGTCGAGCAGCAGCTGATGCCGGCCTGGGGCAAAGATGCCGCCGGCAGTGACGAATAATGAACACACTGGGGAACCTGTATGACTGAAGTACAAATGCACGACAAACCGGATTTAACCAAGTGGATTGGTCTGGGCTTTATTCTTGGCATCCTGGTCGCGGTGCTGGCGCTGGAATACTACGGTTTTATTCAACACCCCAAGGCTGCCGATGCTGCGGTGGTGGAAGAATTCCGCCTGCTGGCGCTGAACACCAGTGAAGAAGTGAAAGTGTCGCCGAAACCATCCGGTAAAGTGGCCTTCTGTGTGAATGGTTACTTACTGCTGCGCCCAGATAACGGCAAAGAAGTTGCCGGTGTGCTGGTGGACAGTAAAAACCGCGGCATTGCCTGTCAGGTGGATATTAACCGGCCACTGCAAGGCAACTGATTCTGTACAACAACCCGAATAATAATAATGAAAAAAACACCACTCTCCTTAGTCTGCGCCAGCCTTGGCGGCATTCTGCTGTTGCCGGCGGCGCTGGCGCAGCTGCCCGATACCGATGG
>JAEWQT010000273.1 GCA_023399105.1 Pseudomonadota bacterium
GCGTATTTCTGAGCGTAATTCCACCCGTCGGTTGGCAGCGGTGTGGCCGGAAAAGCTGACGTCGTAGTGGGTCAGGCTGCCTTGCATACGCTCAACCTGTACCCGCGGCAGGCCATCATCCTGTACCAGTGGCCGGGGGTTATGAAAAGGCTGCTCCGGCGCCAGACTGCCCGCCAGCATCCAGATAACCAACCCCAGTGCCAGACAGAGGGCGGCAATGTGCCCCTGATTCAGATGTATTGTCATTATTGTGATCCGCTGCCGGTGAAAAATGAGAACGCTGCGCGATGCGGCCGGTCACCTGCATCGGTGCGGGCGACAGTGTATCAGAAGCGGATTTGTGCATAACAGACAGTTACAAAACCCTTTGGCGGTACGGATGCAGCAGTCTGCGCAGGCAGCCTGTATACTGCCTGCCTTTTCGATAACAGGTAGTGCAAGCATGGTGTTGGTAAGTCTGAAGCAGGCGGAATTGGCCTTTGGTGATCATGTCCTGCTCGACAAGGTGGATCTGGACATTCACAGCGGCGAACGCTTGTGTGTGGTGGGGCGCAACGGTGAAGGGAAGTCGACCCTGCTGAAGATGCTCAACCGTCAGATCACCCCCGATGACGGCCGGGTTGAGCACCTCGATATGTTGCGGGTCGCCGCCTTACAGCAGGAATTGCCCGCCACCACCCATACCCCGGTGTACGATGTGGTGGCCGAGGGGCTGGGGGATATTGGCCATGCCATTGCTCAGTATCACGATGAAATTGCCAAAGGCGAACAGGTCGATCTGAAACGTCTGGAACAGCTGCAGGCCCGGATTGAAGCCGGTGATGGCTGGAGCTGGCAACAAAAAGTAGACGCCATTATTCAGCGTCTCAATTTACCTGCCGATGCCTTATTTTCTGAGTTATCCGGTGGCTGGCAGCGGCGGGTGATGCTGGCCCGCGCCTTGGTGGTCGAGCCGGATTTGTTAATTCTGGATGAGCCCACCAACCACATGGACGTCGCCACCATCGAGTGGCTGGAAGAACAGTTAAAACAGTTTCAGGGTTCATTGGTATTTATCAGTCACGACCGGGCGTTTGTGCAAAACCTTGCCACCCGTATTGTCGAGCTGGACCGTGGCCATCTGTACAACTGGGTGGGCGATTACCAGAGTTTTATTGAATACCGCGAAAAGCGTCTGGAAGACGAAGCCACTCAGAATGCCCTGTTCGACAAGCGTCTGGCCGAAGAGGAGAAGTGGATCCGCAAAGGGGTTGAAGCACGCCGTACCCGTAACGAGGGACGGGTGCTGCGGCTGAAAGAAATGCGCAAAGAACGCAGCGTCCGCCGGGACGTGCAGGGCGCGGCGAAGATCAACATGAGCCAGGCCGAACACTCTGGTAAGCAGGTGTTTGAGCTGAAGAACGTCAGCTACGCCTGGAAAGACAAGCTGCAGGTGAACGACTTTTCAACGCTGGTGATGCGCGGTGACCGCATTGGTCTGGTTGGCCCCAACGGCGTGGGCAAAAGTACCTTATTAAAGTTATTACTGGGCACCATTGCGCCGCAATCCGGCAGCCTGCACACCGGCACCAAGCTGGAAGTGGCCTACTTCGATCAGGCCCGCCATATTCTGGATGAGGAAAAATCCATTGCCGATAACGTCGGCGATGGCAAAGACCAGGTTGAAGTGAACGGTCAGAGCCGGCACATTCTGGGGTATCTGCAAGACTTCCTGTTTGCTCCGGCGCGTGCCCGTACACCGGTGAAAGCCTTGTCCGGTGGTGAGCGTAACCGCGTGCTGCTGGCCAAATTATTCCTCAAACCCTGCAACCTGCTGGTGATGGACGAACCCACCAACGACCTCGATGTGGAAACCCTGGAGCTGCTGGAAGAGCGGCTGATGGATTACAAGGGCACCCTGCTGCTGGTCAGCCACGACCGCGCCTTTATTGATAACGTGGTGACGCAATTATGGGTGTTCGGCGAGAACGGCCATATTGAAGAACAGGTGGGTGGTTACAGCGACTGGCAGGAACGCCTGAAGGCGCAGCAAAAAGTGTAGCAGGATGAAGAACGGGCGGCCGCTAAAGCGGCCAAGGCGCCGACAGCGCCCAAGCCGGCGGTGACGGCTGCCCCAGCGCCAGCGCCGGCAAAAAAACTGTCGTACAAGTTGCAGCGCGAGCTGGAACAGCTGCCGGACCAGATTGCCGTCGCAGAAGCCAAACGCGATGAGCTGGCCACCATCACCGCCGCCGCGGATTTTTACAGTCGCGATCAGGCTGAGGTGCAGCAGGTACTGGCAGATCTGGCCGCGGCGGAAGTTGCCCTTGAGGCTCTGGAAGAGCGCTGGCTGGAGCTGGAGGAGATGAGCTCATGATCTGGGTGATTGTCGGTGCCGGTGTGTTGCTGATCATCGGCTCTATCATGATGCTCAAACCCAGCGCCCGGGATACGCGGTTGGCGGCTTTGCGGTTTGATGCCATTAAACAGGGGTTGCAGGTACGTCAGTTTGTGTGGCAGCCAGATCCGAAAAAGACCGGTATTCAGGAACCGCTGCAGGCCACCAGTTACAGCCTGATGCGCCCAGGGCAGCCACAGCCGGGTGAGCTTAAGTTCAGCCTGGTGGCGCGCAAAGGCTGGGATACCGAAGGTTTACCGGACGGCTTCAGCTGGCATAAGCCCGGTACGGCGGCACAAGCGGCCCAGGTGCTGGCCGTGTTGCCGGCACTGCAGGACGAATTATTGCTGTTGGAAGTACGCGAGCATCAGGTGTTACTGATGGCAAAAGAGCAGCAGGGCGCCAGTGCAGCGGCTTACCGGGCGTTTTTGCAGGCGTTATTGTAACGCCTGCCGGCCATGCTTATTAACGGAACATGGCTTCCAGTTCTTCCAGATGCTCGATGATGCGGTCGTTATAACTGACCACCAAAAAGGGCACCGTGCTTTCGTTGTAGTTACGGATGCGTTCTTCCATAAAACGCCACTTGCTGTGAATGCTGTTCATCAGCACATTGGTCTGCGCGGATTTCACCTGCACGCTCAGATCATCCAGAATCTTCTGAAACTCTTCGGCCATTTCGGTCAGCGTGCGTTCGTAATTACCCATAAATACCTGGCCCAGATTGCTGGTACTCCGGGCAGCGTATTGCGAGGTGATTTCTTCCATCAACAATGCCAGGTCGCGGGTTTTCTGCACCACCGGGCCGGGTTTGATGCCGCTGCGCTCCTGCAACAGGTCGTAGGCGGCGGAGGCCTTGCTGACAATTTCTGTGCTGGTGCGGCCCATTTCATCCACCAGGCGCACATTGGGGAAGCCCTGTTTCAGCATGTCGGTGCGGTTAAGGGCCATCAGCTCACTGAGTTTTTTCCAGTCGGCACTGATGGCGCTGACCTCATCATCCATGCCGCTGGCGCTGCCCAGTTGTTCAGCACTGGCCATGGCTTCGGCGAATTTTTTCATGCTGATATCGATACGACGCTCGTATTTACTGTCGGCATCAAGACCGGAAAACATATAAAAGTTAGTCACCGCGTTGGTGGCAGACAGGCGCATGTGCTGAAAATCGGCCAGCAGTTGTTGCGGAGTCGCCAGGGCAACAGAACAGAAAAAGGATAAAGCCAAAACCGGGAGGAACTGGGTTAACGCTCGCATAGTTGCTTCTTCTTTATTGTTTTTATGGTGCATCTGACTGTTTACAGACAGCCATCTGAGCTGAGTGTATGAGATAGGGTAAACGAACCCTATAGCACATTACAAACTGTAACAAAAAAGAATGATCATGGTCTGCGACCGCCGTTGCCGCCCGGCATTGCAGAAAAACGCTCAACCCTTTTCTCAGGCTGGTATGATGCCAGTCCGTTGTAACACAAGCGCAGGTCGGCTGCGTCAGCAGGGCGGCAATTACCGCCCTTCTCTTGACTTTAAGCCAGCTTTCTAAGAATGTGTGCGACTCAGATTCAAACGCTCGTATGAATTGTTTGTTTTTTAAACGGTCCGGGCATTGTTTCACCAACCGGCAGAATGCTGAACAGCCTGCTGTTCAGCTCCAAAGCTAACCACCATGTGGAGATCAGTTGATGATTTACGAAGGTAAAGCCATCACGGTAAATATGATCGAAGGCGGCATCGCCGAACTGAAATTCGATCTGCAAGGCGACTCAGTCAACAAATTTAACCGCGTAACCCTCGAAGATCTGCAAGCCGCTGTGGCTGCAGTGCAGGGCAACAGCGACGTTAAAGGCGTACTGGTAACTTCCGGTAAAGACGTATTCATCGTTGGCGCCGACATCACCGAATTCGGCGACGCGTTCAAGAAAAGCGAAGAAGAAATTGCGGCCTGGGTTGCTCAGGCTAACGTTATCTTCAACGCCTTTGAAGATCTGCCGGTTCCGACCCTGACTGCTATCAACGGTATCGCCCTGGGCGGTGGTTTCGAGATGTGTCTGGCCTCCGACCTGCGCGTGATGTCTGATAAAGCCAAAGTCGGTCTGCCGGAAGTGAAACTGGGCCTGATGCCTGGCTTCGGTGGTACTGTGCGTCTGCCGCGTGTTATCGGTGCCGATAACGCCATTGAGTGGATCTGCATGGGCGGCGAAAACAAGCCGGAAAAAGCCCTGAAAGATGGCGCTGTGGATGCCGTGGTTGCCGCTGACAAGCTGCGCGATGCTGCCATTGCCATGCTGCAGTCTGCCATTGCCGGTGAGCTGAACTGGCAAGCCCGTCGCGAAGAGAAGAAAGCCAAGCTGAAGCTCAACGCCATGGAAAGCATGATGGTTTTTGAAACCGCCAAAGGTTTCGTTGCTGGTCAGACCAAAGGTCAGTACCCGGCACCGATCGAAGCGATCAAAACCATGCAGAAAGCTGCTGGTCAGGGTCGTGATAAGGCGCTGGAAGCCGAAGCCAAAGGTTTCGCCAAGCTGGCGAAGACCACTGAATCTCAGGCCTTGATCGGTCTGTTCATGAACGATCAGCTGCTGAAGAAAAAAGCCAAGGTATACGGTAAAACCGCCAAGGCGACCAAGAAAGCTGCCGTACTGGGCGCAGGTATCATGGGTGGCGGTATCGCCTTCCAGTCTGCCCTGAAAGGCACCCCGATCATGATGAAAGATATCGCTGAAGCCGGTATCGAGCTGGGCCTGAACGAAGCCAACAAGCTGCTGGCCAAGCGCGTCGAACGCAACAAAATGAAACCGCTGCAAATGGGTGAGGTGCTGAACCGCATTCGTCCGACCCTGTCTTACGCGGAATTCGGCGACGTTGACACCGTGGTAGAAGCGGTTGTTGAAAACCCGAAAGTGAAGAAAATGGTACTGGCCGAACTGGAAGACAAGGTTCGCGAAGACACCATCATCACTTCCAACACCTCCACCATCAGCATCGACCTGCTGGCGGCGGATCTGAAGCGTCCGGAAAACTTCCTGGGTATGCACTTCTTCAACCCGGTACACATGATGCCGCTGGTGGAAGTGATCCGTGGTAAGAAAACCTCTGAAGAAGCCGTTGCTACCGTTGTGGCATACGCGACTGCCATGGGTAAAACTCCGATCGTTGTAAACGATTGCCCGGGCTTCCTGGTAAACCGTGTACTGTTCCCTTACTTCGCAGGCTTTGCGGGTCTGGTGCGTGATGGCGCTGACTTCCAGGCAGTAGACAAAGTGATGGAGAAGTTCGGTTTCCCGATGGGTCCTGCTTACCTGCTGGACGTAGTGGGTATCGACACCGGCGTACACGCCAACGAAGTGATGGCGGAAGGCTTCCCGGATCGTATGAAGGCTGACTTCAAAACCTCCATGGAAGTGATGTACGAGAACAAGCGTTACGGTCAGAAGAACGGCGCTGGTTTCTACAAGTACGAAACTGACAAGAAAGGCAAGCCGAAGAAAGTCGTTGACCAGGCCGCTTACGACCTGATCGCTCCGGTGGTTGCTGAACGCAAAGATTTTGACGCTGAAGAGATCATCGCACGTTGCATGATCCCGATGTGCATCGAGATCGCCCGCTGTCTGGAAGAAGGCATCGTTGAGACGCCGAATGAGGCCGACATGGGGCTGATCTTTGGTATTGGTTTCCCTCCGTTCCGTGGCGGCGCGTGCCGTTACATGGACACCGTGGGTATGGCTAACTTTGTTGCTCTGTGTGACAAGTACGCTGATCTGGGCAACCTGTACAAACCAACCGATCGTATGCGTGAAATGGCTGCGAACGGCGAAAGCTACTTCGGTTAATTGGCGCACGAGGAGAATTAAAGCATGTCTTACAATCCTAAAGACGTTGTTGTGGTTGATGCAGTGCGCTCACCGATGGGTCGTTCCAAAGGTGGCGTATTCCGCAACGTACGGGCAGAAACCATTTCTGCCAACCTGATCAATGCTCTGTTTGAGCGTAACCCTGGCGTGAACCCGGCGCTGGTTGAAGACATCATCTGGGGCTGTGTAAACCAGACCCTGGAGCAAGGCTTCAACGTAGCCCGTCAGATCGGTCTGATGACTGTGGTGCCGAAAGAAGCTGGCGCCCTGACTGTTAACCGTCTGTGTGGTTCTGCCATGTCTGCCATTCATACTGCCGCTCAGGCCATCATGACCGGTAACGGTGATGTGTTCGTAGTGGGTGGTGTGGAGCACATGGGCCACGTCAACATGCAGCACGGCTTCGATCACAACCCGGAAGCTTCCAAGTATTCTGCCAAGGCCTCCAACATGATGGGTCTGACCGCAGAAATGCTGGGCAAAATGCACGGTATTACCCGTCAGCAGCAGGATGAGTTCGGTGCCCGTTCTCACCGTCTGGCTCACAAAGCCACGCTGGAAGGTAAGTTCAAGAACGAAATCGTACCGATGTACGGTCACGATGAAGATGGTAAAGAAATCCTGGTTACCCAGGACGAGACCATCCGTCCGGAAACCACTGCAGAAAGCCTGGGTGCTCTGCGTCCGGCGTTCGATCCGAAGAGCGGTACCGTAACTGCCGGTACGTCTTCACAGATCACTGACGGCGCTGCCGCCATGCTGCTGATGAGCTACGAAAAAGCCATGGAACTGGGTCTGAAGCCACGCGCCCGTATTGTGTCGATGGCCGTTGCTGGTGTGGATGCTGCGATCATGGGTTACGGCCCGGTTCCGGCTACCAAGAAAGCCCTGAAGCGTGCGGGTCTGGACGTGACTGATATCGATTACTGGGAAGTGAACGAAGCGTTTGCTGCTCAGTCTCTGCCATGTCTGAAAGACCTGAAGCTGACTGAAATCGCTGACAGCCGTGTAAACATCCACGGTGGTGCGATTGCACTGGGTCACCCGCTGGGTTGTTCCGGTGCCCGTATCTCTACCACGCTGATCAACGTGCTGGAACAGCAGGGTGGTAAGTACGGTGTGAGCACTATGTGTATTGGTCTGGGGCAAGGTATCGCTACCGTCTGGGAACGTATGTAACTTCCCGGGCTTGCGTGCTCGGTCATGCTGTGTTGAAAGCGGCTTCGGAATGCTCATGTACCCTATGTACACTCCGCTTCCTCAGCCACTTTCGCCTTGCCTGACCCGCGCACGCGGCACCCTCTCAGGGTTGCACCGCTCTTCTGCAGAGTGGTTCAGCAGTAAAAAACCGGCTGCGGCCGGTTTTTTTATGCCTGTCGTTTGGCCGCGCAGATCGGGGATTATTGCGTGGGTGTAATTCTTATTTCGTGTGGTCAGGGTTTTATCCTGCCCCTTGCCGTCTACAATAGCCGGCTGACTTACAGGAGATTTCCCCATGACCGATACCATTACCTGTCGTGCTGCCGTGGCCTGGGGCCCGGGCCAGCCGTTGAAGATTGAAACCGTGCAGGTAGCGCCGCCGAAGAAAGGCGAAGTGCGGGTGCGTATTGTCGCCACCGGCGTGTGCCATACCGATGCCTTCACCCTCAGCGGTGAAGATCCGGAAGGTATTTTCCCGGCCATTCTTGGCCACGAAGGCGGCGGCATTGTGGAGTCGGTTGGCGAAGGCGTCACCAGTCTGCAGGTCGGTGACCACGTGATTCCGCTGTACACCGCCGAGTGTGGCGAGTGCAAATTCTGTAAATCCGGTAAAACCAACCTCTGTCAGGCGGTGCGCGCCACCCAGGGCAAAGGCCTGATGCCGGATGGCACCAGTCGTTTTTCCATCAACGGCGAGCCTATTTTCCATTACATGGGCTGCTCGACGTTCTCGGAATACACCGTGTTGCCGGAGATTTCGCTGGCCAAGGTGAATCCGGTCGCGCCGCTGGAAGAAGTCTGTCTGCTAGGCTGCGGTGTGACCACCGGCATGGGCGCCGTGCTGAATACCGCCAAGGTGGAAGAGGGCGCCACGGTGGCGATTTTCGGCCTTGGCGGCATTGGCTTGTCGGCCATTATCGGCGCCACCATGGCGAAAGCCGGTCGTATCATTGGTATTGATATCAACGAAAGCAAATTTGAGCTGGCGAAAAAACTCGGTGCCACCGACTGCATCAATCCGAAGAACTTCGACAAGCCGATTCAGGATGTGATCGTTGAGCTGACCGATGGCGGTGTGGATTATTCCTTCGAGTGCATTGGTAACGTCAACGTCATGCGTTCGGCGCTGGAATGCTGCCATAAGGGCTGGGGCGAGTCGGTGATTATCGGCGTGGCCGGTGCAGGTCAGGAAATTTCGACCCGTCCGTTCCAGCTGGTGACTGGCCGGGTATGGCGCGGCAGTGCCTTTGGTGGGGTGAAAGGCCGTTCCGAACTGCCGGGTATCGTGGAAGACTATCTGGCGGGTAAATTCGCGCTGAACGATTTTATTACCCACACCATGCCGCTGGAGAGCATCAACGAAGCCTTCGACCTGATGCACGAAGGCAAAAGCATCCGCACCGTGATTCACTACTGAGTCTGAATAAAACGACCGCTGCGGCGGTCGTTTTTCTATGAGGAATTTTTATGTCGCTGGAACTGATCAGCCAGAATAAAAGCTTTGGTGGCTGGCATAAACAGTACCGTCATCAGTCGGCGGTACTGAATTGCCCTATGCGTTTTGCTGTTTACCTGCCGCCGCAGGCCAGTGCCGATAACCCGGTGCCGGTGCTGTACTGGTTGTCGGGTTTAACCTGTACCGACGAAAACTTTATGCAGAAAGCCGGTGCCCAGCGCCTGGCCGCCGAGCTGGGCATCGCCATTGTTGCGCCGGATACCAGCCCGCGCGGCGAAGACGTCGCCGATGCACCAGGGCAATACGATCTGGGTCAGGGCGCGGGTTTCTATGTGAATGCCACTCAGCAGCCCTGGGCCGCGCATTACCGTATGTACGACTATATCGTTGAGGAATTACCAGCCCTTATTGAGGCGGAATTGCCGGTCAGCCAGCGCCGCGCCATTGCCGGTCATTCCATGGGCGGCCACGGCGCGCTGGTGATTGCTCTGCGGAATGCGCAGCGCTATTGCTCGGTGTCGGCGTTCAGCCCGATCAGCAACCCGGTTAACTGCCCCTGGGGCCAGCAGGCTTTTACGGCTTATCTGGGCGAGGATCAGAGCGCGTGGCAGGCTTACGACGCCAGCGTACTGATGGCGGCCAGCAATAACCCCCTGCCGGCGCTGGTGGATCAGGGCGAGGCCGATCAGTTCCTGCAGGAACAGTTACAACCAGAGGCGCTGGAACAAGCGGCGCAGCGTTCGGGTTTTCCGCTGACCCTGCGCCGGCAGCCGGGTTACGACCACAGCTATTACTTTATTGCCTCATTTATCGACGAGCATCTGCGCTTTCATGCCCGCTACCTGCAACAGGCCTGAGTGCTGCTGAGGATGTTTGCAGGCCCGTCATTGACGGGCCTTTTTTTTGCCTGTTCCAGAGCCATAAAACCAATTTGCTGACTTTGTGACTCTGTCATTCTTTTGTCCTTTGCTTTTATAAGGTCTTTCGCCTTTAATAAAAATCTATACAAATTGTATGGGTATCGCCGGGCACCTGTGCCCGGCATTAAAAGCAATAACAATAATATACAGGGCACGGCCGCCGCACGGCAGCGTGCAGACTAAGGAGTGGCGCATGCGGGTTAACACACCGGTAACCGGGCAGGAAATTGAAGTCTCTGCCGGAGCAAACATTCTGTCGACCACCGGCGCCAGCGGACACATCACTCATATCAATGACGAATTCGTCGCCATCAGCGGCTTTTCCCGTGAAGAGTTATTGGGCCAGGCGCACAATATTGTCCGCCATCCGGATATGCCGCGGGCGGCTTATCTGCAGATGTGGCAGCGCCTGCAGCAGGGAAAAAGCTGGCTGGGTGCGGTCAAAAACCGCTGTAAAAACGGCGATTATTACTGGGTGCGGGCTTATGTGATTCCGATTCTTGATAACGCCGGCAATATTCTTGAACTGCAATCCATCCGCGCCCGGCTGGAAACACCGGCGCGTCAGCGCGCCGAGCGTCTGTATGCGGGTATCAGTAAAAATCAGCCTGGCCATGGGCCGTTACCACCACTGGCGCTGCGCAGGGCGTTGCCCTTATCACTGCGACTGGCGTTACTGGCGCTCTTCGTTCCGGCCACCGGAGCTCTGCAACTGTTCACCCATCAGTTGTGGCAGGTGTTATTGCTCTGGACTCTGATGGGAGCGGTCGCGGCTGGTGCCAGCTGGTGGCTGATGGCGCCGTTCCGGCGCACAGTAGGCCGGGCCCGCAGTCTTATTG
>JAEWQT010000296.1 GCA_023399105.1 Pseudomonadota bacterium
GTGTTAATGGTGTCCCACGACCTGCACCTGGTGATGGCCGCCACCGATGAAGTGATCTGTCTGAATGGCCATGTGTGCTGTTCCGGCCATCCGGATCAGGTATCCATTAATCCGGCCTATATCCAGCTGTTTGGTATGCGTCCCGACAAAACCCCGCTGGCCCACTACACCCATCATCACGACCATCAGCATTGTGCCGGTGGTCATGGCCAGGCCTCACCACTGGCGCCACCAGCCTACGGAGCCATCCGCCATGATTGATTTTTGGTGGCTGATGCCATTAACCGCTGGTCTGTTACTGGCCCTGATTGCCGGTCCGCTGGGCAGTTTTGTGGTGTGGCGGCGCATGGCCTTCTTTGGCGACACCCTCGCCCACGGCGCCCTGCTCGGCATCACACTGGGCGTACTCACCGACATCAACCTGACGCTGGCGCTGATTCTCGGTTCGCTGCTGCTGGCGTTATTGTTGGTACCACTGGAACAGCGGGCACGGCTATCGTCGGACACCTTGCTGGGCATTGTGTCACACAGCACGCTGGCCATCGGCCTGGTGACCCTGAGCCTGACCCAGGGTATCCGGGTCGACTTAATGGGCTATTTGTTTGGTGATCTGTTGGCCGTACAAACCGTGGATGTGCTATGGATTGCCGGTGCCGGTGCCTTGTTGCTGGGGTTATTAATCTGGCAATGGCAGGCGCTGCTGGCCATTACCGTCAGCCCCGAGCTGGCCGCCATCGACGGCTACCCGGTGCAACGGCTGAAATTATTGCTGCTGCTGATGCTGGCTGTACTGGTGGCGCTGGCGATGAAGGTGGTGGGCATTCTGCTGGTCAGCGCCTTGCTGATTATTCCTCCAGCCATCGCCCGCGCCAGCGCCCGCAGCCCGCTGCAAATGGCTGTACTGGCCAGCATCAGCGGCATGCTGGCGGTACTGATCGGTATGTGGGCCTCGTTTCATTGGGATACGCCGGCCGGCCCCAGCGTGGTGGTCGCAGCAACGGCGCTGTTTGTACTCAGCCTGCTGCTGCAACCCTGGCTGAACCGGCGCGCCGGCTGAGCTCCAGCGGCAGGCAAAAAAAGACCCGGTCGCCATTGGGGGCAAACGACCGGGTCAACTTCGGATCATTGGGGAAGTACCGAAGAAACTGTCTGAGAAGCACCGGAGACGGATAACCGGACAGTCCACAGACCAGAATGACTATAGCCTCTGATCCCGGATTTGGTGAAAAAATCACCAATTTCATGGTGATTTTTCTTAATGAAAACCCTTGTCGCTATAGAATTGACCGATCAATCAGCAAGCGCCTGATCGTCATTAACAGCGTCTGCCGCGGGCGGTACCAACCAGCTGTTCAAACGCTGTTGCAATAATTGCAGCCCTTCACCGTTATGCGATGAATAAATCTGCACACTGACCAGATCCCCCAGGCTGGCAACGGCTTTTTGCACATCCAGCAGAGTGGTTTTGGCCGGGCCGCGTTTCAGCTTATCGGCCTTGGTCAGCAGAATATGCAAAGGCAGCTGCGAACGTTGCGCCCAGCGCACCATGGCCATATCGAACTCTTTCAGGGGGTGGCGGATATCCATCAGCAACACCAACCCCACCAGGGCATCGCGGCGGGTCAGGTAGTTATCCAGTTCTTTCTGCCACTCGTTTTTCACGTCCAGCGGCACTTTGGCAAAGCCGTAACCGGGCAGGTCGACCAGCGCCAGCGGTTCTTCGCCAATCTGGAAATAGTTAATTAACTGAGTACGACCGGGTGTTTTACTGGTGCGCGCCAGTTTACTGTTACCGGTCAGGCGGTTTAGTGCACTGGACTTACCGGCATTGGAACGGCCGGCAAAGGCAACTTCACGCAGAATTTCCGGCGGACACTGACTCAGCTTGGCCGCACTTTTGAGGAAGCGAGTCTTGGTATAGGTCAAGGATTGATGGTTAGACATAGGGTAAACGTAATGACCGTCCGGAAATTAATGTTATATAATGCCGACCCTTGCGGATGACGCCGCCATTCTACCACAGAGCAGTGCATCCCGGACCAAGCTGTTTACCAACCGGAACAGGCAGAGAGAATCCAATGAAAAAACTGGCTGTGATGGCTGCCGCACTGGCAGCATTGAGCACTCATGCGCAGGCCTTTGATGTGGCTGCGAAGTACCAGCAATCGTGCGGCGTATGTCACGCCAACGCCGTTGCCGGCGCACCGAAATCCTTCGATAAAGCCGCCTGGGAACCCCGCCTGAGCAAAGGTATGGACACTCTGGTTGCCAGCGTCACCAATGGTCTGAATGCCATGCCGCCGCGCGGTTTGTGTATGGATTGTACCGCTGATCAGTACAAGCAACTGATCAACTACATGGCCACGCCCAAGTAAGCCGTGCCTGGCTGTAGTCTAAGAATTCACTTATAACCTGGACCTGATGATGAAAAACCTGTTGATTAGCCTGATCGTTTCCGCCGGACTGATGTCCGTTGCTCACGCTGGTGATGCCGAAGCCGGTAAAGCAAAATCTGCGACCTGTGCCGCCTGTCACGGTGCTGACGGCAACAGCCTGGCCCCGACCTTCCCGAAAATTGCCGGTCAGGGCGAGCGTTACCTGGTTAAACAAATGAAAGACATCCGTGATGGCCGTCGCAACGTACCGGAAATGGTACCGTTCGTTATGGGCCTGAGCGATCAGGACATCGCCGACATTTCAGCCCACTTTGCGGCCCAGACCCCGACTGCCGGTGGCGCCAAAGAAGAACTGGTAGAACTGGGTGAGCGTGTTTACCGGGGTGGTATTGAAGAGCGCGGCATTCCGGCCTGTATCGCTTGTCATGGCCCGAACGGTAATGGCATCGAACCAGCCATGTTCCCGCGTCTGGCTGGCCAGCATGCTACCTACACCGTGACCCAGCTGAACAAGTTCAGCATGAACGAGCGTCAAAACGACGGCGACACCCGTCTGATGCGCGATATTGCCTACCGTATGCACGCCACCGAAATCGAAGCGGTTGCGTCTTACATTGAAGGTCTGCGTTAATCTGCGCAGTATAAAAAGCGGCTTCGGCCGCTTTTTTTATCGCTGTAATTTACACAACGCTCTGTCCCGGACCACGCCACAGTTACTGCATGGCCGACACTGAACCTTTGTGTAAGAATGCAGACCAATAACAATCTGATAAACCGATGGAGTTATCCATGCTGTCTAAGCTGATCCAGTGGTTCGCCGCTGCCACCCTGCTGTTCTCAGTGACCGCCCAGGCTGAATTCCAGCCCGGCCAACATTACAAAGTGCTGCCGCAACCGGTAACCGTGCCCGCCGATGGTCGTGTGCATGTTGAAGAAGCCTTCTGGTATGGCTGCCCGGCCTGCTTCCGCCTGGAAGATTTCCTGACTCCATGGAAAAAGAACCTGCCGGCGGATGTACAGTTTACCGGCGTACCTGCCATGCTTGGCCGCACCTGGATCGCCCACGCCCAGCTTTATTATGTGGCCGATGTACTGGGTGTAGGGGAACAGGTACATAGCGAGATATTCCGTACGTATCATCTGGAACGCCAGCCACTGGTGCGCCGTGCAGATCAGCGCAACTTTCTGGTTGAGAAAGCCGGCATCAGTGCCGCTGACTTTGATAAAGCCTACGAATCCTTCGCGGTTAAAACCCGCATTAAACAAGCCGATCAGCGCATCCGCGCCTTTGGTATCATCGGTGTACCGGCGCTGATCGTGCAAGGCAAATACGTGGTGGATTCCGCCAGTGCCGGCAGCATGGAACAGATGCTGAAAGTGGCCGATCACCTGATCGCACTGGAACGCGCCGCTCTTAAAGGCAAATGAGCGATTTCTGCACCCTGCAGGAATTTACGGCGGCGCCCCGCGCCGCCAACACCCTTCGTTTACTCTCTTTCAATATTCAGGTCGGCATTCAGACCGCCGCCTACCATCATTACCTGCTGCGCAGCTGGCAGCATATCCTGCCGGCACGCGGGCGGGATCTGGCCCTGCAGCGCATTGCCGGTCTGGTACAACATTTTGATCTGGTCGCCCTGCAGGAAGCCGATGCCGGCAGCTGGCGCAGCCGCCAACAGAATCAGGTCTCACGACTGGCGGAAGAAGCCGGATTTCCGCATTGGTATCAACAGGTTAACCGCAACCTTGGGCAGTTTGCTCAGCACAGTAACGGGGTTTTAACCCGCTTACCGGCGGTGCAGGTCGAGCAGTTCCAACTGCCGGGATTATTACCCGGACGCGGCTTAATGCTGCTGACCTTTGGCGAGGGGAACGATGCCTTAACCGTGGCCATTACGCATCTGGCGCTGGGCAAGCGCACCCAGTTCGGCCAGCTGGAATTCCTGTGCGAAAAAGTCCAGCACGCCAAACATCTGGTGATTATGGGCGACCTGAATCAGGAAGCCGAAATACTGTTGCGCCACAGCCCGCTGCAGCATCTGAACCTGCATCCGCTCATGGCCCGCGCCACCTACCCCAGCTGGCGTCCGCAACGTGGCCTGGACCATATCCTGTTGTCCGATTCTATTGCCCTGCAGCGTATTGCCGTTATTGACCATCCGCTGTCGGATCATTTGCCCGTAGCGGCAGAAATAATCCTGCCGGGGCAGTCCGGCTGATTTCACCAGCGTCAACATCGCCTATACTATACCCACATTTTTATGGCTTAACTGCGGGGAAACCGATGACTGAAGGATCAGGCGCTGAAGCAACCCGCCGCTGGCGCGACAAATACTTCGATCTGCTGGATCGGCATGAAAAACTGAAACGTAATCAGGAACAGCAACACGAGCAGATGCGGCGTGGGTTGGTGATGGTCTCATTGTTGGCCCAGGGCCAGGCCGGCAATATCGACACCTCACTGAACGACCTGCGCACAGCCCTGAAAAACGGCAGCACATTGCATCGTATTCTGGATGATCTGGAGCGTGCGGTACGCCAATTTGAAGATCTGAACATTGCCCAGGCCGAAGTGTTACTGGGACAAATCAGTGATGCGGCAGAGAAGCTTGGCCAATGCCCGCTGCCGCGCGAATTACAGAAACGCATCAAAGACGTGCAGAAAAGCGCTGGCAACGAGCTGAAACACTGGTCCGGGTACATTCACCAACTGCAGAACTGGATTCAGATCGTTGGTGACATCGCAACTCTGGAAGGCCATGAAGATGCCCGTCAAAGCAAATGGTGGCAGCGCTGGTTCAAACCGGCGGAACAGCCCACTGAAGAAGTCATCGCCAAAGAAGTTGAAGCCAGCGAACCGGGGTTTTCCCATATTGCTCAGGACGTCTCCGATACCCTGCTGAATCTGCTGGCGCAGCTGGTGGTACCGGAACGCCTGAATTATCAGTCACAAAGCCTGCAACAGCGTTTACAACAAGGCCTCAACTGGTTCGAGCTGGTACCGCTGCTGGAAGACACCACCGAATTTCTGCTGCAGTGCCTGGGCAACAGCCAGGCCGAGTTGGAAAACTTTCTGCACAGTCTGGATCAGCGCCTGCAGGCCATCCGGATTCTGGTTACCGAAGCCAGTGCCGGTCAGGCCGACCGCAAACAAGCGCGGGAATCCCTCGACAGCATGGTCCGCGAACAGATTGCCGATATCCGCTCAGTGGTCACCGGCTCTGGCGATTTGGGTGAGCTGGGCATCAGCGTCCGTGACCACCTGCTGCTGATCGTGGAAGCAATGGACAAATACCAGCGTGAAGAAAACGAGCGTGAACAACGGCTGGCCGAAAAGCTGGAGCTGCTGCAAAGCCGTTTGAATGAAATGGAAAAAGAAGTCAGCGACAGTCGCGTCGCCATTGAAGAACAACGCCGCCGCGCCAGCCACGACCACTTAACCGGTCTGCCCAATCGCGATGCCTACCAGAAAAAACTGGAAGAAGAACTGGCT
>JAEWQT010000308.1 GCA_023399105.1 Pseudomonadota bacterium
GGCTGACACCGTAAACCGCCCGTAGCTCAGCTGGATAGAGCGCTGCCCTCCGGAGGCAGAGGTCAGAGGTTCGAATCCTCTCGGGCGGGCCACTTCCAGCAAGACTTCCCGCGATAGTAGCCACTAACCAATTTGGATTTGAGACCAAATTGAGACCAAAAAGTGGCCACGTTGAAAATACAGATTTCCTGTTGGAGCTGGCTTTGATCGCTGCTTTGCAATGGTCACGGTGCTGCTGCCGCGCGGCCTTCAGACAGATCAGCCGGTTATACTGTCCATTCCCAGGGTTCTTCCCCGCGCTGGTAAATTGCCTGTGCTGCCCGCTCGGATAAATGCTGAAATAAATCCAGTTCCCAGCTCTCCGGACGGAAACGCCCCAGTGTGCGCTGCAGTTCGTGCTGAAATACCGTTGTTTCAATCTGCTGGGCAAAGCGCCAGTTGCTGATAATGGCATCTTGCCGGCGGCGCAAAAATTCTGGGGTCGGAACTTTATCGCTTTTAGCCCGGTTCACTGCACTGGCCGCAGGTAATAAATTCCACAGATCATTGTTGTGCCAAAGGGAGAATGGCAGCACATGGTCAATATCCATGGTTGCCATATTGATGGCGCGGTCACTCCAAACGCAGGTAAGCGGCGATGCTTCAGCATATAAGCGGCGTGCCAGTCCTTGCTCACGTTCCGGATCTTCTGGCTGAATTAAATATGGCAGAACGGTGCCCCGATGAATATCAGGATCAATACGCAGAGAAAATCGTTCGCATAATTCCGCCCAGCGCAGTAAAAGAGAATCGCGGATCCAGTAACCGGATAGACAAAACTCCCGCCACAAATCGACCTCCAGCAAAACAAGCTTTCGCGTCTTGTCGTAGCAAAACATGTCGCCCTGTGCGGCGTGCTGTACCGGGCCAACAAGCAGCGTGCGACTTAAAACGCTGAGCGTTGTGCGCAGTTGCGTGGCCAGCTCAGCGGACAAATTGTTTTTCTTCCAGCCCAGCATGAAAAGACTGTAAGTAACCACCGGATCGGTACCGTATTCAGCCTGTGCCAAGCGAATCAGTTGCTCCAGCGCCTGCCGGAACGCAGGGGGTTTGCTACTTCCTGGGGCATCGATGTTGCTCTGTGGAATATGCAGCGGTGCTGCCATCAACGGCCAATAATAGTGCAGCCAACACTCCGCCAACGCCTGCACGGGCATGCCAATAAAACCATTACCCAGCCAGGTTACTGCGCTGGCATCACGGTCTGCCATATCACAGAACGCACGCAACAAAGCCAGCTTATAGGTGGCGACTTTTTTATCGTGTCTAAGTACCGATTCAATCCGATCCAGTGGCCGGTTTTGTTCGGCTGATTTTTCAAACAGCAAAATATTCCAGCTGACACCGCCACGGCCAAGCGAATCCTGAGTTGTGAATTGGCTGATGAGTACCAGGCCTAATTGTTCGGCCAGCAAACGGACCCGGTCAGCTTCCATCGGTAAAAACAAGCGCCCCTGGGCATCGCGAAAATCAGCATCCAGATCATCACGGGCAGCCGGTACGGACAATAATAATCGTCCACCAACCTTGAGCAGATTGCGCAGATTGACGAAGGCTTCCAGCTGTTGGCCGGCGGGGATGTGCATTAATACGGCGCTGCAAATTACGCCATCAAAACGCTCATGTGTCGGTATGTCCGGAAGATGGCCTGGCTGTATGCGTTTGTATAATTCCGGACTATGCGTGATCGCCATTTCTCTCATTGCTGCGACAGGTTCAACACCATGTGCGTCATAGCCCTGTTTCAATAGTGCTTTAACGTCACGGCCAGAACCACAACCAACGTCCAAAACCCGGCTGCCAGGTAAAAACGCCATTGGGAAAAAAGGCATTAAAGGGCTTTGCACCGACTCATAACGGGCAAAAACATCCTGTACGTTGCGCTGGTAGAAAGAGAGGGTGTTTGCGTCGGTCATATCCATCGGCCGTGAATTGTTATGAATGTATCAGTAAGTCGCGAGTATGATCAGCCTTGGTCCTCATGAGCGCAACTGTGTTGATTCGCGACACCGTTTTAGATTCGTGCCACATACATAGCGGGACCGTGACAAAGTCGTTTTTGTGGTCAGGGAAGCTGGTGCTAAGTGCGGGACTTGGTGCTCTTACCAAGTTAAGACATAGGAAAATCTGCCGATCTGAGCACTCCTGCAGATATGCGACTTGCAACCTAATCAGTGCCGCAGTATGTTCAATATTATTGAACGTTCAATTTTGCTGAACATTTGGAGCTGGCAATGCACCACCCAGATTCACTCAACGATGGCATCCATTCACTGGCAACAGCCGTTCAGCTCCCGGTAGAGATCGTTGGGCTTAACAGTTCTTTGTCCAATAACAGCCTGGGTATCATTATCGGGACAGCACCAGCTATACCGCTGTTCGATCTGGCTCATGAAGATGACAACGCTGAGTCAGGCGATCTACTCCTCCATGAGGGGGCTGCTCGGATTGTCTTTATGGATCAGATATCACCTGCACAGGCGACGAAGTTCCGAGAAGCTGGCATCCAATATCTGGATGCTTCGGGTAATGCATTTATTCATCAACACGGCCTGCACATCGTTGTGATCGGAAAGAAGCGCGCGGTCGCTGCATCGAACAGAAAGCAGCTTCCGGCAAAGATCAAAACCGGGAAAGCATTTCAGCCGGCTGGTCTGAAAGTTGTTTTCGCTTTGCTGGCTGATCCTGAGCTGGCAAGAGCTACGCTGCGGACCATTGCTGATCGGGCCGGTGTGTCATTAGGATCGGTCAGTGC
>JAEWQT010000040.1 GCA_023399105.1 Pseudomonadota bacterium
ACATCGGCGTAAGGGGCCAGCCGCGATTCGGTGTAACGCATGGCGGCGAAGGATTTCGGATCGTCCGGCGCGCCCCAGTTGCCCTGACCATCGACCAGCGGATAACGGTACGAGAACGGTTGCGCCATTAACACCATGGCCTCATAACAGGCGCTGTCGCCGTGCGGGTGGTATTTACCCAGCACATCACCCACGGTACGGGCGGATTTCTTGTATTTGGCGGTGTGTTTCAGGCCCAGCTCGCTCATGGCGTAAACAATGCGGCGCTGTACCGGTTTCAGGCCGTCGCCAACGTGCGGCAGGGCGCGGTCGAGAATCACGTACATGGAATAATTCAGGTACGCGCTTTCGGTGTATTGCTTTAACGACTGACGTTCAACGCCGTCATCGGTGTAGATGATCTGATTGGTCATAATTCCCGCAAGCCAGGCTCAGATAAAAGATGGGCCCGATTGTGACCGACCCGGCCGCTTTGAACAATGGGGCAGCGGCGCCATGATGGGTGGTTGGTTCGATAAAGTCGAAAGAAAACGGCCGGATTTTGCCAAAGTAATCTGCGCCGGATTGCGTACACTGGGGTGGTTACTGCTTACAGGAGAGTGTTATGGCCAGTCTTATTCAGGGTGAAGACAAAGATCTGGATGGCTTTACCGTTACCCGCATTCTGCCCAGCCGGGTGAAGAAAATGGTGGGGCCGTTTATCTTTCTCGACCATATCGGCCCGGCGCATTTTGCCGCCGGCGAGGGCGTGAATGTGCGGCCGCATCCGCACATTGGTTTATCCACCCTTACTTATTTATTCAGCGGCAGCATGCTGCACCGCGACAGCCTCGGCAATGTGCAGGAAATTCTGCCCGGTGAGGTGAACTGGATGACCGCCGGCCGTGGCATTGTGCATTCGGAACGGGAAACCCTTGAAGTGCGTGCCCGTGAGCATGAGCTGAACGGTCTGCAATTCTGGCTGGCCTTACCACCGGAAAAGGCCGAAATAGAACCGGCCTTTCAGCACGTTAAAAAACACCAGTTGCCGCACCGCTACCAGGGCAACACCATGATGCGGCTGGTGGCGGGCGAGGCTTATGGTATGACCTCGCCGGTGCGCAGCCATGCGCCGATGTTTTTTATCGACGTGATCAGTCAACAGGGCGAAATCATTACGCTGCCGTCTGCAACGCAGGAAAGCGCGCTGTATCTGCAGGAAGGCTCGGTGCGTATTAATGGCGAAGAATTTAAGGCAGGCGCCTTTGTGCTGCTGGAAAACAGCGACCGCATTCAGGTGAACGAATACAGCCGGCTGGTGTTGCTGGGCGGCGATGCTTACGCCAGCGTGCCCTATATTCGCTGGAACTTTGTTGCTTACAGCCGTGAGCGCATTAAACAGGCGGAAGACGACTGGCGTGAACAGCGCTTTCCACCCGTGCCGGGTGACAGCGACGAATACACGCCGTTGCCTGGGTAATTATGTGGCGTTGTTTTAAGGGGGGCGTCTCCCGTCTCCCGTTAACGAACCGCATTGCGGTTCGTTAAGCGTCGGGCGTGTTCCGATAACGCTGATAAAACTCATCCGCTGCCATGGGTTTGGCGTAGTAATAGCCCTGCATCCATTCGCAGCCAAGTTCCTGCAATGTGCTTTCGTGGGCGGCGGTTTCCACCCCTTCGGCGACCACGGTTAGCCCCAGGCTGCTGGCCATGGCGACAATGGCGCGGACAATTTCAAAGTCGTTAATATCGTCATTAATATCGCGTACAAAAGACTGGTCAATTTTCAGTACCGACACCGGCATGCTTTTCAGCTTGCTGAGTGAGGAATAACCGGTGCCGAAATCGTCGATGGAAAACTCCACACCCAGCGCCCGCAGCTGTTCAATTTGTTGCGACACTTCGGTGGTGCCCGACATCATTAACCCTTCGGTGACTTCCAGCTCGAGCCAGTGCGGGTCAAAATTCAGCTGCTGCAGAATATCGGTAACGGTGTTCGCGAAGCTGGAATTAATTTGCACCGGGGATACGTTAACGGCGATTTTTTCCAGCATTAATCCCTGTTCGCGCCAGAATAAAAACTGCTGACAGGTGCTGCGCAATACCCAGTAACCCAGTTCAATAATCATGCCGCTGGTTTCGGCCAGCGGAATAAATTCCAGCGGGGAAATCATGCCGCGTGCCGGGTGTGGCCAGCGCAATAATGCTTCCGCCCGCTGGGGTTTGGCGGTGCCCAATTTAAATTGCGGTTGAAACGCCAGGGTAAATTGCCGGCTTTCCATGGCCGAACGCAGATCCTGTTCCAGCGACATACGCGAATGAATGCTGTCGGTCAGTTCCCGTTCGTAGTGATAGCAGCGGTTACGGCCCAGTTCTTTGGCTTTATGCAGCGCGGCATCGGCATTGCGGATCAGTTCATCAACACTGTTGCCGTCCTGCGGAAATACGCTGATGCCGGCACTGGCAAATACACTGAGCAGGTGCCCCTGCAGGCTGTATGGCTGGGCAATTAATTGCAGCAATTGTTCGCATTTTTCCTGAATGCGCTGCGCATCGTTAACGCTGGTGAGCACCACAATAAATTCATCACCACCGAGGCGCGAACAAATGTCGGTATCGCGGATATTATTGTGCAGACGATGCGCCACATCTTTCAGCAGCAGGTCGCCAATATCGTGACCGATGGTGTCGTTAATGTCTTTGAAGCGGTCCAGATCCAGATACAGAATACCCAGCTGCTCTTCATTACGGCGGGCCAGATTCAGGGCATATTCCAGCTTTTTATTCAGCAGTAACCGGTTGGGCAGGTTGGTTAGGGCATCGTGATGAGCAATATGCTCGAGATTTTGCTGGGTTTTTTTCAGGTCAGTAATATCGCGGCTTAAACCGAATACCCCTATTAATTGGCCTTTGCGATCGTAAATCGGCGTTTTCTGGGTTTCCAGCAACAGCATACGGCCATCGGCACTGTGTACCCACTCTTCGTTGGCGTTCATATTTTTGCGCGCCATGGCTTCGCTGTCTTTGGAGCGGAAAAATTCAGCGGTTTGCTGATCGAAGGCATCGTAGTCGGTTTTGCCGACGGGGTTGGTGCCCATCACCCGCACAAAGGGCTTGTTGCAAAAAACGTACCGGCCGTCGCAGTCTTTGTAAAAAATCAGGTCGGGAATGGAGTCCAGAATATTGCGGATCAGGCGGGTGCGGTCGCGCAGTTGTTCGTCACTGAGCTGACGCCGGCGGCTTTCGCTCCACACCAGGAATAACACCAGCCCGGTCAGGCCGGAGGCAACCACCATCAGCAACAGCACCCAGCCATAACGGGACCAAAACCCCGGCCGCTGGTGCAGCAGCCGCGCCGAGGCCGGCAGTTCGGAGATGCTGATGCCGAAACGCGCCAGCTGACGGACATCGGCCAGGATAACAGGAGTCAGCTGCCAATGTACCGGTAGTTCAGCCGCCCTGGCGCCCTGCAGAATCCGGTTGGCCATGGTCGCCACCTGGTGTGCAGCCTGCTGATGGTCGCTGACCACACCGCCGGTCAGTCCATCGCCAATGCCTTGTGGCCACAGATGCCACAGTGGGCTGGCGGATTGTTCACTGAGAAAGCTGATGGCGTCACGGAACGACTTTGGTTGCCCCAGACGATCCTGGCTAGCGGACAGCAGCAGGATGGGCTGATCACGCATGGTCTGCAGTCTGGCGGCCAGTTCGTCCCAGCTGAGGTCGGCCAGTGAATGCACCTGCAGAGTTTTATTTAGACTGTCGGTGGCTTGTTGCAGCAGGGGCAGATGGTCGCGCTGGCCGGAGCGGCCATCGGTAATGACGTGCAGATTTTGCAGGCCGGGAAACAAGGAACGGCACAGGGCCAGAAATTCATACACGAACGGCAGTTCGGGCACCCCGGTGAGGTTGCCGCCCGGCAGCAGGCGGCGGATCAGGGCGGTGTCGCTGACGTTCATAAACACCACCGGGGTTCCGGCCAGCACCCGCTGCTGTTCCTGCGCCGCCAGTTGCAGGGCGCTGTTGCCGGCGACAATGGCCAGATCGTAGCGTTCGCCCTGTTGCTGTTTGCTGTGCAGCAGATTACCGAACTGCTGCAGGTAGGTGCTGCTGTTCAGCAGGTCGCTGTCCATATATTCCACATGCAGCTGCAGTGGTTGCTTAACCTGCTGGCGCAGCTGGCCGGACAGCGCCTGTACCAGTGACTGGGCCGCCGGATGCAGCGGCTCATAGGCCAGCAGCAACAGAATGCTGGCGGTTTTTGGGGGCGCCGGGGCTGTGGTCGTGTCGGCGGGCAGCCAGGATGACCAGCTCAGTAAGAGTACGGCCAGCCAGAACGGCCGTCTTTTGCGGTACATCATCGTTCCTTCTCCGACCGCAGGATCCCGGGGTGCCGTTCAGAGGGCGATATCGGCCTCGTTACCGCGGGTTTCCAGCCAGTTTTTGCGATCACCGGCGCGTTTCTTCGCCAGCAGCATGTCCATCATCTCGTTGGTGCCATCGCCCGGTTCCAGCGCCAGCTGCACCAGCCGGCGGGTGTTCGGGTCCATGGTGGTTTCCCGCAGCTGCAGCGGGTTCATTTCACCCAGGCCTTTGAAGCGCTGCACGTTTACTTTGCCACGCTTGTTCTCGGCACGGATGCGTTCCAGCACGCCTTCTTTTTCGGCTTCATCCAGCGCGTAGTAAACGTCCTTGCCAATATCGATACGGTACAACGGCGGCATGGCAACGTATACATGGCCTTCGCGCACCAGTTTCGGAAAGTGGCGTACAAACAGGGCACACAACAGCGTGGCGATGTGCAGGCCGTCGGAGTCGGCGTCGGCGAGAATGCAGATTTTGCCGTAACGCAGGCCGGATAAGTCATCGGAACCGGGGTCGATGCCCATGGCGACGGCGATATCGTGTACTTCCTGCGAACCCAGAATTTCGTTGGAATCGACTTCCCAGGTGTTCAGGATTTTACCGCGCAACGGCAGGATAGCCTGGAATTCACGGTCGCGGGCCTGCTTGGCCGAGCCGCCGGCGGAATCCCCTTCCACCAGAAACAGTTCGCCGCGTTCGCTGTCCTGACCGGAACAGTCGGCCAGTTTGCCGGGCAGGGCCGGGCCTTGGGTAATCTTTTTACGCGCCACGGTTTTCGATTTGCGCAGCCGTGTCTGGGCGCTGGAAATGGCCAGCTCGGCAATCAGTTCGGCTTCGGCGGTGTGCTCGTTCAGCCACAGCGCGAAGGAGTCTTTTACTACCCCGGCAATAAAGCTGGAGGCTTCGCGTGACGACAGACGCTCTTTGGTCTGGCCGGCAAACTGCGGATCAGCCAGTTTCGCCGAGAGCACATAGGAACAGCGTTCCCAGACGTCTTCCGGGGTGAGTTTGATACCGCGCGGCAGCAGATTACGGAATTCGCAGAACTCGCGCAGCGCATCCAGCAGGCCAGAGCGGAAACCGTTCACGTGGGTGCCGCCCTGAGCGGTCGGAATCAGGTTGACGTAGCTTTCCTGCAGCAGCTCACCGCCTTCCGGCAGCCAGTGCACGGCCCAGTCGACGCCTTCGGTGGAGCCGGTCATGGAGCCGGTAAAGGGCTCGGCTGGTAATACCTCGTAACCGGTGCTGGCCACTTTCAGGTAATCCTTCAGGCCGTCTTCGTAGTACCACTCGGCGCTGTCTTCGGCGTTCGGCGCGTTAAAGCGGATGCGCAGGCCCGGGCAAAGAACGGCTTTGGCGCGCAATACGTGCTTCAGGCGCGGTACGGAAAATTTCGGCGAGTCGAAGTATTTCGGGTCGGGCAGAAAACGCACGCTGGTGCCGGTTTTCTTTTTCGCGCAGCTGTCCACCACCTGCAGATCGAGGGCTTTGTAGCCGTCTTTAAAGCCGATACGCGACACCTGGCCATCGCGCCAGATGGTGACTTCCAGCACCTGCGACAGCGCGTTCACCACGGATACGCCCACCCCGTGCAGACCACCGGAAAACTGATAGTTGTCGTTGGAGAATTTACCACCGGCGTGCAGCTGGCTGAGGATCAGCTCAACCCCGGAGACGCCGTGCTCGGGGTGAATGTCGGTCGGCATACCGCGGCCGTCGTCCAGTACGGTCATCGAGCCATCGCTGTGCAGCGTGACTTCCACAAAGGTGGCGTGACCGGCCAGCGCTTCGTCCACAGAGTTATCGATGACTTCCTGCGCCAGATGGTTGGGGCGGGTGGTGTCGGTGTACATGCCCGGGCGTTTACGGACGGGGTCGAGACCACTTAAAACCTCAATCGATGACGCGGTGTATTGCTTGGACATTCAGACCTCAGAACGGAGCGGTATTTCAGTAATGCGCCGGAGTATAGCTTAAGGAGCCCCAGTGCAGCAGCATGGGCAGGCGTTCGGTGAAACGTTGGAAACTGTGATTGCCACCGCCTTCCAGCCAGCCCGGACACTGTCGGTACAGTTGCGCGGCCAGTCGGTAATCCAGCGTTTCATCACCGGTTTGCAGCAGCAGAAACAGATTCTCCGGGTGCTTAATGGTTGGGCAATCGAGCTGCTGCAGCTGCTGGATATGCTCCAGCGTCAGCTCGTGCACTTCGCCGGTATAAAAATGCCGGTTCGGCCCTAAATAATGTTCAAACAAAGCAAAAGGCCGCACGGCGGGATTGATCAGCGCCGCTTTCACGCCAAAGGTTTCGGTCAGATGAGTAGCGTAAAAGCCGCCCAGTGAGCTGCCAATGATCAGAACGCGGGGGAATTGTTGCTGCAGCCGTGCCAGTTCAGCGCGGGCCAGTTCAATGGCTTCGGCGGGCGCAAACGGCAGTACGGGAACACGCAGCTGACCCGGCGCATGCCGATCAAATAACGCCTGCAGTTCCTGCGCTTTCTGTGATTGGGGCGAGCTTAAAAAGCCGTGCAGATACAGGCAGCCCAGATCTTTGGGGTACACCGGTCAGTAACCTTTCACGGAGTAATCGATATCGAAGGCAATGTCTTCCACCCGGCTGACGCCGGTATCAACGCGGCCATCGGGGTGCAGATCCAGCCAGCGGTAACCCGGGGCCAGGGTATCCACGGAAAAATTTTCCGACCCCGGCGTGAACTGCACGCAGGTAGAGGGTGTGGATAAATAGCGGACCCCATCGATGGTCTGGTCGCTTTCCTGATGCACATGGCCCCAGAGCACGCAGCGGACATTGTTATGACGGCGCACAATGGCCAGCAGGTCAGCGGCGTTGCGCAGACCAATGGTATCAATCCAGCGGCTGCCCATGGGCAGTGGATGATGATGAAAGCTGATTAAGGTGTGCAGGTCAGGGCGTTCCTGCAGGGTTTGTTCCAGTAACTGCAGTTGATCCTCGGCCAGGTGGCCGTAAACAGAACCAACCACCTGGGAGTTCAGCAAAACCAACTGCCAATGTGGGGTGCGGACAATACGGTGTAAATGCTCGGTGCCGTTGGCAACCTGCTGCAGGCTGGCGGGGTTGTCGTGATTGCCCTCAAACCAGAACACCGGGCAGGGAAAGCCGGATAAGGCGTTGTGCAGATGCTGATAGGCGCGGATGCTGCCATCCTGCGCCAGGTCACCCGTAACCAGAATGGCATCCATGCGGGGTTGTTCACTGCGGACGATGTCCAGCACACAATTCATGCTGTGCAGGGTTTTCATACCCAGCAAATGACCGTCTTCCGGGCCATTTAAATGGGTGTCGGTAATCTGTACCAGCCGCAGTGTTGTTGTTGTATCCAGTGAATACAAACGGCACCTCTGTCCTTAGAGCCTGGTTTGCAGTGAAAACAGGCATGTTCGCGGTAAAAAATCGGTTACGGACTGTTTGCTTGCTGGCAGCCGGTCAACCGGTACGCTTGGCTATTTTGCGTCAGTTTGTAACTTTACTGCCCCGATGGCAACGCTACTTTGACGAGGTTCACAATTATTGGCTGCCGGTCGGCTGCGTTTTAACAAAAAGTAACGGGGATCTGGCCCGCCCGTGTTGCAGACAATGAGTCAGCCACTCGGCCAGAAAGCGATTCAGCTGCAGTTTTTCATCGGGCAGGCGCATGGCCGGGTTGGGGTAGGGGTAACGGCCATCAAAACGTTGCGCCTGTTGGTAGCTGAGCACTTCGGCCATGCCGGCATCATGATACAGCCGTACCTGCATGGCTTGCGGCTGCAGCCAGCCGGGGCTGTGGCCCTGTTGTTCAAGGCGCAGCATGGTGGTGTAGCGGTGATCTTCTTCTACATAAAGGCGCACACTGGCTTGCTGGTCGCCATCACCCAGTAAAAATTCGCGCTCAGTCTGGTCGTCGGGCAACAGCTTGAGCAGACGCAGATAATTGGCTTCACACAGAGCGGCCATTTCCTGCAGGTCGGGGACATAACGGCGGCGTAAGCTCATAGGGTCTCAGGGGAGTTCCGGTGTGTTGTGGGTTTGCAGGCGGTGATGCTGAATTTTCAGCCACTGTAAGGCCATGATGGTGGCGGCATTGTTGATGATGCCATGCTCCAGTGCCTGCCAGGCGTCAGCAAAACTGAGGGTGACCAGCCGGATGTCCTCATGCTCGTCCGCCAGTCCGTGCAATCCGCCCAGTGGACGGCTGTCGATCAGTGCGCAGTATAAGTACACCCGTTCACTGGTGCCGCCCGGCGACACCCAGTAATGGCAGATCGGCAGCAGTTGTTCCACCACGCAGCCAGCTTCTTCCAATGCCTCGCGGCGTGCAACCTGTTCGTATTGCTCGCCCGGCTCTACCATGCCGGCCACCAGTTCCAGCAACCAGGGCGAGCGCTCATCGCCCAGGGCGCCGGGGCGGAATTGTTCGGTCAGCACCACACAATCGCGCGCCGGATCGTAGAGTAAGACGCACACGGCTTCGCCGCGTTCGAACAGCTCACGGGTAAAAACCGGGGTCCAGTCGCCGGCAAACGTACGGTGCCGCAGTTGCAGTTTTTCCATCCGGAAGAAGCCCTGATACAGCACTTCCTGCCGGATAACCTCGGTATCCTGCCGGGTAAATAACGGGGTGAGTTTCACGCTTGACCTGCCTATATTACTGAACAAGAATATGCCGCGCCGGCGCGAGCCATCAGCACGCTGTGTTCTTATTGATGGAACAATCCCGAGGGATTACACCAAATGTTTTCTGTTAGAATCCGGCAACATTCCACTTCATACCCGCTGCGAAAGGCAACACTATGAACAAACTGCTTTCTCTGACCACAGCTCTGCTGGCTTCTGCATCTCTGCAGGCTGCCGACCTGAGCACCATTTATCAGCAGGCAGCGAGCAATGATGCGGAAATCGCTGCTGCCCGTGCTACCCGCGAAGCCAACAGCTACAACGTAACCATTGCCCGTGGGGCGCTGCTGCCGCAGGCGCAGTTAAGTTATGGCATTACCAAATATGATACTGAGTCTGTATCTATTGATCTTACTGCTGGTGGTTATAAAGACTACGAAAAAGATTATGACCTGAAGGCACTGCAGGTTCAGGCGTCCCAGACGTTGTTTAATCTGAACAGCTGGTACAACTATCAGGCCGCCGTTACTGGCGACAGCGCTGCCGGTCTGGAATTGCAGCTGGCCGAACAACAGCTGTTGCTGCGCACCGCGCAGGCTTATTTTAACGTGCTGCGGGCGCAGGATAATTTATCAACCGCTCAGGCAGAAGAAAAGGCGGTTAAACGTTCACTGGAGCAGACCAAGCAACGCTTTGATGTGGGCCTGATCGCCATTACCGATGTGCACGAAGCGCAGGCTGCGTATGACCTCAGCTACGTGAACCTGCTGGGCCAGGAAGCGGCGCTGGATATCAGCTACGAAGCGCTGGAACAACTGACCGGCCAGCGCTTTGATCGCGTGGTGCCGCTGAAAGCGGAAGTACCGATGGAATTGCCGGAACCGGCCAATGCCGATGACTGGGTGCAATCGGGGTTAAGCAAGTACGCTGGTGTGTTGCTGGCCGAAGCCGGTAAAGACAGTGTGCGTCTGCAGCGCAATGCCGCCCGTTCCAATCACTTACCGACCGTGCAGCTGACCGCCGCGTATAGCGATGCCGAACAAGCTCCTTTTGCGAGTTATACCGAACCAACAAGCTCCGAAGCCATTGCAGTCGGTGTGCAGTTAACCGTCCCGCTGCTGGCCGGTGGCTCGCTGTATGGCCAGAGCAAGCAGGCGGCGCTGAACTTTGCCGCTGCTGATTACCAGCTGGAAAAACAACGCCGCGATGTGCGCCAGAATATCCGCAGTCTGTTTCGTCAGGTGCAGACCGATACCCTGAACATCAAAGCGCGTAAGCAGGCCATCACCTCGGCCCAGAGTGCGGTAGAAGCCACCGAAACCGGTTACCGGGTGGGTACCCGTAACATTGTGGAAGTACTGGATGCGCAGAAAAATCTGTACCGTGCCCAGCGTGACTATGCCAACGCCCG
>JAEWQT010000041.1 GCA_023399105.1 Pseudomonadota bacterium
CGCGCAAACTTTGCTACAAAGACCCTGGCCGCTGGCCCCCTTAACCGGGCCGGATGGTAACGAACTGCGTGCGCTGGCCGAATACGCTGGCTGGGCGGCAGAACATCTGGCGCAGCTGGCGCGGGAACTCTGAACGACTGAACACCAGCGGGGATATTTATGCAGGCCAAGGCCGAACGATTGCTGACTTTACCGGCGTTAATTGATGAACTGCGCCGCGAACAGCTGCTCAATCCGGATGATTATGCGCTGGCGCAAAGTCTGCGGCGTAAAGCCGATGAACAGAGCCTGCATGCCATTACCCTGTTAGGCCGGCAGGGCTATGCCGATGCGCGCCAGCCCGGCCGCTTGCTCAGTGAGCAGGTGCTGGTGGAATGGCTGGCGGCTAAGCACCAGCTGGATTGTGTGCAGATCGACCCGCTGGAAGTGGATGTACCGGCTGTTACTGAGGTGATGTCGTACGCCTTTGCTGAGCGCCACGGCATTCTGGCGGTAAAGGTCAGCGTCGACAGCGTGGTGGTGGCCAGTGCCGAACCGCTGGTAAACAGCTGGGTAACCGACGTTGAGCACGTTACCCGCCGCCAGGTTAAACGGGTACTGGCGGCACCGGGTGATATCGAACGCTACCGGGTGGAGTTCTACCAGCTGGCCAATTCCGTTAACCGCGCCCGCCAGAGTCACAAAGGCGCCAGCGTGGTGCAGAATCTGGAATCCATGCTGGAGCTGGGCAAAGCCAAAGCACCGGACGCCAATGACGAACACATCGTTAATATTGTCGACTGGTTGCTGCAGTACGCCTTTGATCAGCGCGCCAGTGATATTCATCTGGAACCGCGCCGCGAAGTAGGGCATGTGCGCTTCCGCATCGACGGTGTGCTGCACAATGTCTACGACCTGCCGGCGCAGGTCGGGCTGGCGGTCATCGCCCGCATCAAATCACTGGGACGCATGAACATTGCTGAAAAACGCAAACCCCAGGACAGCCGCTTAAAAACCAAAACCCCGTCCGGCCAGGAAGTGGAATTGCGTTTATCCACGCTGCCGACCGCTTTTGGCGAAAAGCTGGTGATGCGGATTTTTGACCCGCAGGTATTGGTGCGCAGTTTTTCTGAGCTGGGTTTCAGTAAGGAAGATCATCGCCGCTGGAACCAGATGACACGCCATAACCACGGCATTATTTTCGTTACCGGCCCGACCGGCTCGGGTAAAACCACCACCCTGTATTCCACCCTCAAGCAGCTGGCCACACCGGAAGTAAACGTCTCGACCATCGAAGACCCGATTGAAATGGTAGAGCCGGCCTTTAACCAGATGCAGGTTCAGCCGGGTATTGATTTAACCTTTGCCAGTGGCGTGCGGGCCTTATTGCGGCAAGACCCCGACATCATCATGGTGGGCGAAGTGCGTGACCTTGAAACCGCCGAAATCGCCGTGCAGGCGGCCTTAACCGGCCACCTGGTGTTATCCACCCTGCACACCAACGATGCCCCCTCGGCCATAACCCGTCTGCTGGAACTGGGTCTGCCGTCGTATTTAATCCGCTCCAGTGTGCTGGGCGTGATGGCGCAGCGGCTGGTGCGGACGCTTTGTCCGCATTGCAAGGTGAAACAGCCGGTGGATGAGCAAAGCTGGAAGCAACTCACCGCGCCCTGGCTGGTGAAGACGCCGGAGTTTGTGTACGGTGCCAAAGGCTGTCTGGAATGTCGCGGTACCGGTTATATGGGGCGCATGGGCATTTACGAAGTGATGCCAATGAACGACAGCCTAGAAACCCTGATTACCGACACCACCGACCACAGCAAACTGCGCCAGGCGGCCATGAAAGAAGGCATGCACAGCCTGCGTTTAAGCGGCGCGCATAAAGTGGCTGCGGGCATGACCACGGTGGCGGAAGTGATGCGGGTGGCGCCACAGATTCGCGGGCAGGGCTGATCCGGACGGTCAACACAAACGTCAGGATTGCGGTTACAATAACGCCCCGCCAAAGCGGACAATGCGGTCAAAGCCGACAAAACAACAAGGGATGAAACCGGTGAGCAACAGCCTACCTGCCATTATTGATCTGGAAGCCTCGGGGTTTGGCCGCGGCAGTTACCCGATTGAGGTAGGTTTTGCGCTGGAAGACCGGTTGGTATACAGCTTCCTGATCAAGCCTGCACCCGGCTGGGAGCACTGGAGTGAAGACGCGGAACAGGTGCATGGCATTACCCGCGAGCTGTTGTTGCATGAAGGTAAAAGCCCCCGCGAAATCGCTCTGCGTATGAATGAGTTACTGTACGGCAAGGTGCTGTATTCCGATGCCTGGAGTTTCGATAGCTCGTGGTTGGCGCGGTTGTTTGATGAAGCCGAATTAGTGCAGCGGTTCCGCATAGAAACCATTAACAAACTGCTGACGCCGGAACAAATGGAACTGTGGCACGACACCAAAGAAATGCTGTGGCAGCAGCAGGATGGAGTTAACCGCCACCGTGCTGCCAATGATGTGAAAATACTGCAGGAAACCTATTTAAGGGTGATGCAGGCGACAGGTTGAGCGTTGGGGGTTGAGCGTTCAGCGAGCACTGGTATTTTCTCTGAGCCCGCTGAACCATGAACGCCTAACCCTCAACGACGTTGATACAACCTCCCCCGCTGTTTCTCTTCCTCCGGCTGGCTTTTAAAGCGTTTATGCAGCCATAAATACTGGCTCGGATGCAGGCGCAGTTGCCCTTCGAGAAAATCATTGGCGACCTGAGCGTCGGCCTCATCACTCGCCCCCGGAATTGGCAGGGCATCGTGGATGCTGATGTCGTAACCGGAATTATCTTCGCGGCGGAAATAAGTGATGGGCAGCACCACGGCGTTGCCGGATTTCACGATGCGTGACGTTGCGGTCAGGGTCGCGGTGGGGACACTGAAAAAGGTGGCAAAGATGCTGTTGCGGTGGCCAAAATCCTGATCCGGTGCATACCAGACGGTATCGCCCTGTTTTAACGCGCGGATCACATTGCGGATGTCTTTACTGACGAAACAGTTCTTGTAGGCGCGGGCGCGACCACGTTCCATCACAAAATTCATGACCGGATTGCCCTGCGGCTTATAGGTAACGCTTAAAACAATACGGTTACTCAATAAAGTGCCGGCCAGATCCAGCATCGAATAATGGGCGCCCAATAGCATCACGCCACGTCCTTCGGCGTTGGCGGCGGCCAGTTTTTCCAGGCCGTGAAACTGGGTAATGGGTAATAAATAATCCGGCTTACGGAACCAGCTGATCATGGT
>JAEWQT010000043.1 GCA_023399105.1 Pseudomonadota bacterium
CCAGATACCTCCGCAACGCTGACGCTGATTTACAGCCACCGCGACCAGGTGGAACGCCTGCCGCCGCAGGCCATCCGCATGGCCGGCAGCGAGTTCTGCGAAAACGCGGCCTTCGCCATTGGCGACCAGATACTGGCGTTTCAGGGGCATCCGGAATTTACACCGGCCTACACCCGCCGGTTACTGCCACGCCGGGAAACCTGTGTGGGTGCAGAGCTGCTGCAGCAAGGCCTGAACAGCCTCGGCCGCCCCACCGACGCCCATCGCGTGTGCGACTGGATGGCGACTTTTATCGGCGCTCGTTCAGGAGCCTCTGAATAACTCTGCACAGCTCTGCGCGGGCACCGAGTTATTATTCAGAGGTTCCTTAAAGAAATTTCTGCACATACCAGCAGCTGGCCAGCTTGTGGTACTGCTGCTGGTCGGCCCAGGCCAGCCCTGCTTTTACCAACTCTTCGGCTAATCCCTGCCCACGCAGGGCGAAGGGCACATAGGTGCGGGTAAAATCAATCTCAGAACCCGTCACTACGTATTCCAGCACGCATTCATGGCCGTCTTTATTCAGCACAAAACGCTGCTGTCCGGGTTGATGCTCAATCATACTTAACTCCTTAATGAATTCGATGCGGCGCTAACTGCAGCTGCAACAGCCGCCGCCCGGCCAGTACCAGCTCGCCCTGATAACGCTCGTCACCGGTGGAGGAAAATTCAAAATGGTAACGGCGCAACAGCTGCCAGCCCGAAGGGCGGGCACGGTTGCTGGCACCGACCACGGCCAGTTTGGGTAAGCGTTTAATCCGCAGGGATGCCAGCATCAGGGTGTCGTCCAGCAGCTGCACATCTTCCTGCTGACAATGCCGGCGCACCAGCGCCAGGGCCTGTAACTTGGCCTGTTGCTCACGGCTCCAGAACAGAAATAACGCCGCCAGCAGCGTCAGGAAAAATAACCAGCCAAGCATGTGATGAACTCTTTACTATTTCCGGCAGTGTACACCGCTGCTGCGGTTCTGGCAGCCTGTTAGCCGGCTTGACTGCCGGCCTGGCCTGATGCGGCCTGCGGCCTTGGCCGTCACTGCGTGACGGCTTTTTGCGGGCTACGCCCGCGGGTATTGCAAGGGGAGGTATCCCCTTGCGAACCCCTCTGGCCCGCGTTCCAGCTTAACCTCGTTTACCAAAGCCAATTGAGCATACGCGGCCAAGGGGGAGACTTCAGGCATCCTGCCTTTCGCCCTGCGGGCCAGCCTTCGGCTGTTCAATTTTGTTCCAACAAAATTGTCCATGCCCCTGGCCACTCGTTTGGAATCATCCAAACGATGCTATTGGCTTTGCCAAACGTCGGGCTGGAACGAATGGGCTGAAAAAACCGCTGCAACCTGAAGAGATTTTTGCGGCCTGCGGCCGGATATTTTCTTTTGGTTTTTGGTTTTGCGCGAAGCGCACAAAAAATGTTGCCGGCGTAGCCGCTACGGTTTTAATCGCGCCTATAGCACGCCGAAATGAACCGTCGTTGACAGGCTCGCCCGGATGATTCCGGGCGAGGATCGTGGCACAGGACGTGCCTTACGATCCGTGGCCGTCGGCAATGACGGTGAATGAGGAAATACGTGCTATACAGCGCAACAAATTGCAGGAGCAATTTATGACATCACAAAGTGATGGCCCGAAGGGTTGCCGCCATGGATGGCAGGCAACCAAACTGGAGCGCGAGGATAAGTTCCTCGCAATCGGGGTGCAGGGCCGGTTTTTGCTCCTGCAAAACCGGCATTTCCGCCATCCATGGCGGTAGGCGGAGCCCCGCATCAGGCCGCCAACGGCGGCCTGCCCAGCGGCCAAAGGCCGCAAAAAGCTGCCGCGCAGTGGCAGCCAAAAATCAGCGACTGTGGTCGAGTATATCCTCAACAATGTCCTGCTCTTCATGCAGGTCATCCGCTTCCGGCTGCGGGTGCCGCAGCACCAGATTCAGGAAGATGGCCAGTAAGGCACACAGGCTGACGCCCTGCAGGTGCCACTCAGACGACCCCACCGCCATACCGCCAATGCCGAATACCAGCGTAGTCGCCACAATCACCATATTGCGCTGGGCGCTCATGTCGACTCTGCCTTTGATCAGAATATTCATCCCCACCGCCGCGATGGAGCCGAACAGCAGAATCAGGATGCCGCCCATCACCGGGGTCGGTACGCTTTGCAGCAATACGCCAAATTTCGCCACGAAGGCCAGCACGATGGCAAACACCGCTGCCCAGGTCATCACCACCGGATTAAAGGCTTTGGTCAGCATCACCGCGCCAGTCACTTCGGAATAGGTGGTATTAGGCGGACCACCAAATAAAGACGCCGCCGAGGTCGCCAGACCATCGCCCAGCAAAGTGCGGTGCAGGCCAGGTTTTTCCACGTAGTTTTTACCGGTCACGCTACTGATGGCGAGCACGTCGCCAATGTGTTCAATGGCCGGGGCAATGGCGACCGGCAGCATGAACAAAATAGCGGCCAGCTGGAATTCCGGCATGATGAATTGCGGCACCTGTATCCACTGGCTGTTGCCAACTGCGGTCAGATCCACCATGCCCATAAAAGCGGCAATCGCATAACCCACAGCCACGCCGGCCAGAATCGGCACCAGGCGGAAAATACCTTTGGCTAATGTGGCGACCAGCAAGGTGGTCAGCAGCGCCGGCATGGATACCAGCATGGCATCGGCATAGGGAAACAAGACCGCCGAGGCATCACCGGTTTTACCCATCGCCATGTTCACCGCCACCGGTGCCAGCCCGAGACCAATAATCATAATGATGGAGCCAGTGACCACCGGCGGCAGTAAGCGGTGCAGAAAACCCGGCCCCCGCCAGGCGACCATGCCCGCCAGAAAGACGTAGAGCAAACCGGCGCAGAAGAGTGCGCCCATGGTCGCCGCCTGCCCCCACATCTGTACGCTGAACAGAATGGGCGCAATAAAGGCAAAGGATGAAGCCAGAAATACCGGTACCGAACGTTTGGTGCTGAGCTGAAAAATCAGCGTACCGATACCGGCGGTAAATAACGCCACACTGGGATCCAGCCCGGTAATTAACGG
>JAEWQT010000062.1 GCA_023399105.1 Pseudomonadota bacterium
CTTACCTGGCCCAGCGGCGCGCCACTCTGCGCCGGTAACGCCAGCACCGGCAGGGTTGTTTGCCCCTGCGTCAGTTCCAGTTGTACGGCATCCAGCCAAACGCGGCGACCGCTGTGCACAAAACCGAATAATTGCCGGTGTTGCGCGGCAAATTCTGCCAGCATGTCGGCGGGTTCGGCATAGGCCACCAGCAAGGGTGTATCACTGCCGTCGTAACGCAGCCAGGCGCGGCGGATACTCTGTTCCGGTGACGCTAACGTAGCGCGCTGAGACAAACGCTCGAACGCCTGCTTCGCCGCTGCGCTGACCTGCTCATCGCACGGCTGCAATACCGCTTCGTCGCCCAACCAGCGCTGCTCCGCCAAGCCAATACCAAAGGCCGACAACACCCCGGCCAGCGGATGCAGATACACCTGCCGCATACCCAGCGCCTGCGCCACCGCACAGGCCTGCTGAGCACCGGCGCCGCCAAAGGCATTCAGTACATAATCGCGGATATCGTAGCCGCGCTGGACCGAGATTTTTTTTACTGCTGCGGCCATATTTTCCACCGCGATGGTGATAAAGGCCTGTGCCAGTTGCTCCGGGGTATACAGAACACCGGTCTGCTCGTTCACCTGTTCAGCCAGTTCCGAAAATAATTGCTGCACCCGCGCCACATCCAACGGCTGATTTTGCTGCGGGCCGAACATGGCCGGGAAATAATCCGGCTGTAAACGTCCCAGCAGAACGTTGCAGTCAGTAATGGTCAGCGGCCCGCCATGGCGGTAACAGGCCGGGCCGGGATAGCTGCCGGCGGATTCCGGGCCCACCTGCAAGCGCCCATCGGCAAAGCGCACAATGGAACCGCCACCGGCCGCCACGGTATGAATATTCATCAGCGGCACGCGCAATTTAACGCCATTCACTTCGGTTAACGTGCTGCGCTCATAAGTGCCGGAAAAATGGCTGACATCGGTGGAGGTGCCGCCCATATCGAAGCCAATTAACCGCTCAAACCCATCGGCTTGCGCGGTGCGCACCATACCGACCACACCACCGGCGGGGCCGGATAAAATGGCGTCTTTACCGTGAAAATCGATCGCGGCACACAAGCCGCCGTGCGACTGCATAAACTGCAGATTGGTGGCGGGTAATTCGGCCTGAACCTGATCCACATAATGGCGCAATACCGGCGATAAATAGGCATCGGCCACGGTGGTGTCGCCACGCGGCACCAGTTTAATTAACGGACTGATGCGATGGCTTAAAGAAATCTGCGTAAACCCCAGCCGGGCGGCGATATCACCGATGCGCTGTTCATGCTGCGGATATTGCCAACTGTGCATCAGCACCACGGCAATGCTGTCAACGCCTTGGCGGCGGGCTTCCAGTAACTGCACCAGCACCGCTTCTTCATCCAGCGGATAATCGACCGTACCATCGGCCAGTACCCGCTCGGGTATTTCCACCACCTGCTCGTACAAAGGCGCCGGTTGTGCCGTAAATAACGCAAAAATATCCGGCCGCGTCTGATAGCCGATGGCCAGCTGGTCGCGCAGGCCTTTGGTAATGCACAACAAGGTGCGGGCGCCTTTACGTTCCAGCAGTGCATTGGTCGCCACGGTGGTGCCCATTTTTACCGCCGCAATGTCCGCCGGTAACTGTGAAAAGCGTGCCTGAAGCTGACGAATGCCTTCCACCGCCGCATCGGCATAAAGCTGCGGATTTTCTGACAACAGTTTATGGGTAAGCAGCTCGCCGGCTGGAGTAATGGCAACGATATCGGTGAAGGTACCGCCACGATCAATCCAGAATTGCCAGCGGGGATCGGTACCAACAGAAGGGATAAAAGACATTGGGCGGCCTGCAGTATTCAGCGGGCCGCCAGTGTAACAAAGGCAGCCGGATCAGGGCATATTGGCGACGTGGGCGGCCACTTCCTTAATTTGCTGCGCATTCAGGTTACGGATCACCGACATCATCGGCGAGTTCTGCCGCTTGGGATCATTGTTGAGGAATTTCATCAGCGTGGTTTCCAGAAATTCATAAGGCTGACCGGCAATGCGCGGATACTGCTTGTTGCCATGGCCGCTGACCCCGTGACAGGCAAAACACAGACTGTCGTACAAGGCCTTACCTTTCTCACTATCAGCCACTGGCTGCTGACGCGGTTTAACGGTCTGGCGGGAAAAGAACAGCGCAATGGCAATGCGATCATTTTCCGACAAGCCATTGGCCAGTTTGCTCATCACATAGTCACTGCGGGTGCCGTCGGAAAAATGTTCAAACTGAGTTAACAGATACTCAGAGTTCTGCTCCGCCAGGTTGGGAATATAGTCACGCTTGCTGTTGCCATCATTGCCGTGACAGTGCACACACAAGGTGGCGCGCTCCTGACCATCGTTAAGCGCAGCCTGCAGTAACGCCGCATTGCGTTCAATAACGGCCATTTCCTGCAGCATCCGGTTGACATCGGCTTGTGCAGACACACTTAACAGCAACAATACGGCGAATCCGGCCACCATGATGTTTTTCATATCTACCACTTTATTAGTACAACATTGGGATGGTCGGCAAACATACGCACTCAGCGACCACAGGCCAATAGGCCAAAGGTGCAGAGCCGCCACTATTGGCGATAAATGCTGACCTGCATCAAGCAGCCTGCGGCTTAAATGGACTATCCCACACATTCAGAAAGGGCTTATACCCGACACGCCAGCGCCTGCCCCTATGAGCTACCGGCGCATTCGGGTACACTTCCGGGCTTTATTCTGGCCCTGTGAACAGACCGAAACCACCATGATGCAAGAGACCTACAACCCCCGCGACATCGAGCCTTCCGTACAGCAACGCTGGGAAGAAAATCAGGTATTCAAAGCCGTTATCGACAGCAATAAAGAGAAGTTCTACTGCCTGTCGATGTTCCCGTACCCAAGCGGCCGGCTACATATGGGGCACGTGCGTAACTACACCATCGGTGATGTGATTTCCCGTTACCAGCGCATGCAGGGCAAAAACGTGATGCAGCCAATGGGCTGGGACGCTTTCGGTCTGCCGGCGGAAAACGCCGCCATCAAACACAAAGTGGCCCCCGCCAAGTGGACCATCGAAAACATTGCCTATATGAAAAACCAGCTGAAATCGCTGGGCTTTGGCTACGACTGGAACCGCGAATTAACCACCTGCCAGCCGGAATACTACCGCTGGGAACAATGGTTCTTCACCAAGCTGATCGACAAGGGCCTGGCCTACAAAAAAGTCTCGGCAGTGAACTGGTGTCCGAACGACCAGACCGTCCTGGCCAACGAACAGGTGATCGACGGCTGCTGCTGGCGCTGCGACTCCATTGTTGAGCGCAAAGAAATTCCGCAGTGGTTTATCCGCATTACCGACTATGCCGAAGAACTGCTGAACGACCTCGACCAGCTCGACGGCTGGCCGGAACAGGTGAAAGCCATGCAGCGCAACTGGATCGGTAAATCCCGTGGCGTGCAGATGACCTTTGGCCTGCAGGGACGCGACGACGGGCTGGAAATTTACACCACCCGTCCCGATACGGTGATGGGCGTCAGCTACGTCGCGGTCGCTGCCGGCCACCCACTGGCCAAAGAAGCCGCCGCCAACAATCCGGCCCTGGCCGCCTTTATTGACGAGTGCAACCGCAGCGGCACCGCCGAGGCTGACCTGGCCACCGCCGAGAAAAAAGGCATGGCCACCGGCCTGATGGCCATTCACCCGCTGACCGGCAAAGCCGTACCCGTCTGGGTTGCCAACTTCGTGTTGATGGAATTCGGTACCGGTGCGGTGATGGCCGTACCGGCCCACGACCAGCGCGACTGGGAATTTGCGCAGAAATACGGCATTGAGATTCAGCAGGTTATCGCTGCCAACGATGGTGACGAATGCGACCTGAGCAAAGCCGCCTACACCGAAAAAGGCACCCTGATCAATTCCGGCGAGTTCGACGGTCTGAACTTTGACCAGGCCTTTGATGCCATCGCCGCCAAACTGGTGGCCGCCGGCAAAGGTGAAGTAAAAACCAACTACCGCCTGCGCGACTGGGGCGTCAGCCGTCAGCGCTACTGGGGCGCGCCGATTCCGATGATCCGCACCCAGGCCGGTGACACCATCGTGGCACCAGAAAGCCTGCAGCCGGTGATTCTGCCCACCGACGTGGTGATGGACGGCGTTAATTCACCGATCAAAAACAACCCCGGGTTTGAAAACGTCGAATACAACGGCGAGCCGGCGTTCCGCGAAACCGACACCTTCGACACCTTTATGGAGTCGTCCTGGTATTACGCCCGTTACTGCTCACCGCAGGACGATATGCACATGGTTAACCCGGAAGAAGCCAATTACTGGCTGCCGGTGGATCAGTACATCGGCGGTATTGAACACGCCATTCTGCACCTGCTGTACGCGCGCTTCTTCCACAAGCTGCTGCGCGATGCCGGCCTGGTACCGGGCAACGAACCGTTTAACAACCTGCTGTGTCAGGGCATGGTGCTGGCGGAAGCCTTCTATTACACCACCGAGCACGGCGGCAAAGAGTGGGTAAACCCCACCGAAGTCACCGTTGAGCGCGACGAAAAAGGCCGCGTAATTGGTGCCAAACGCAACAGCGATGGCCTGCCGTTGCAGGCTGCCGGCATGAGCAAAATGTCGAAGTCGAAAAACAACGGTGTCGACCCGCAGGAAGCCATCGACCAGTACGGCGCCGACACCGTACGTCTGTACACCATGTTCGCGGCACCACCGGAGCAGACGCTGGAATGGTCCGACTCCGGCGTGCAGGGTGCCCAACGCTTCCTGCAGCGCGTCTGGCGCTTAAGCTACGAACTGCTGCAACAGGCCGATCGTGGTGACGTCACTGAGCTGAGCAAAGACGAAAAAGACGCGCGCCGCAAAGTGCACGAAACCATCCGCAAAGTCAGCGATGACGTTGGCCGCCGTTACAACTTCAACACCGGCATTGCCGCCGTGATGGAACTGCTGAACACCCTGCAGAAACTGGATTTAGCCAGCACCGGCAGCCGTGCCGTGGTAACGGAAGGCTTAGATGCCATTGTGCGTATGTTGTCGCCCATCGCCCCGCACATTACCCAGCAACTGTGGGAAGCCTTCGGCAACGCCGGGCTGGTACTGGACGCCCAATGGCCGGCAGTGGATGAAAGCGCGCTGGTGCGCGACTCCATCGAAGTGGTGGTGCAGGTGAACGGCAAGCTGCGCGGTAAGGTCGAAGTGGCCGCCGACATCAGCAAAGACGCGCTGGAAGCCGCCGCCAAAGAAGCCGTGGCGAAAACCCTGGAAGGCCTGACCATCCGCAAAGTAATTGTGGTGCCGGGTAAACTGGTGAACATCGTCGCCAACTGATCCATCCGGAGCAACCGGCGTGGCCCGCTGCGCCAACGCTCCGTAATGAACACCTGCAGATAGGATGCTTATGCGTATTGTTGCCTGGATTTTGACTGTTACCCTGCTGGCCGGCTGCGGCTGGCATCTGCGCGGCGTCACCCCGCTGCCTCCGGAGTACCGGGTACTGCACCTGCAAAGCCAGGCCAGTAACAGCTTTAACCAGCAACTGCGTCTGCAACTGGAATTTAACGATGTGGTGCTGGCCGATGAAGCCGATGCCGCCCAGGCGGTACTGACCATCGGCGCGCTGGAGATCGAACGCCGTACCTTGTCCATCAACAGCAGTGGCCAGATCGGCGAGTACGAACTGAACGGCCGCCTCGAAGCGCGCCTGCAGCGCAATGACCGCGACGGTTTTGTACTGATCGAACTGCGCGGCCGCCGTTACCTCAGCAACGACGTCAGCAACGTGGTGGGCACTGCTAACTCGGAACAACAGCAGCGCGCTGACCTGGAAAGTGACATGGTGCGTCAGTTGTTACGGCGTCTGCAGCGGCTGGATTACGACAGCAATATGCAGAAGAACCCTGAGGCCAGCGAGTGAAAATCCGTCAGGATCAGCTCAGCGCCACGCTCAGCAAAGAACTGGCCCCCGTCTATCTGATCAGTGGCGACGATCCGCTGCTGATCATGGAAGCCAGCGATAACATCCGTGCCGCCGCCCGCAAAGCCGGCATCGACGAACGCGAGCTGTTTCACGCCGAAGGCAGTTTTGACTGGAACCACCTGCGCGACGAGGCCAGCGCCATGTCGCTGTTTGCCAGCCGCCGCGTACTGGAAGTCCGCATCCCCAACGGCAAACCCTCCGATAAGGGCGAAGCTCTGCTGGCACTGATCAACAACCCCAACCCCGATAACCTGTTATTAATTGTTTGCCCAAGGCTGGACAGCAGCATGCAACGGGCCGCCTGGGTTAAAGCCGCCGAAAAACAGGGCGTCTGGTTGCCTCTGTGGCCGATTGACCGCAACGACTACCCCGGCTGGCTGAAACGCCGCCTGCAACAGGCCGGCTTACAGATCGAACCGGCGGCGCTGGCATTGCTGGCGCAACAGACCGAAGGCAACCTGCTGGCGGCGGTCCAGGAAATTGAAAAACTGCGCCTGCTCGGCACCCAGAGCATCAGCGAAGATTTAATCCAGCAAGCCATTGGTGACAGTTCGCGTTTTGATGCTTTCGGCCTGGCCGATGCCTGCCTGCTGGGCCAGCTGGCCGAAGCGGTACGCATCCTGAACCACCTGCAGGCCGAAGGGGTGGAAGCCATTATGATTCTGGGCGCGTTGGTGCGGAAAATCCGTCAGTTACTGGCGTTAAAACCCCTCAGCGGTCAGCAACTCAGCGAAGCCTTTACCAAGCAGGGCATCTGGCCCAAGCAACAGGCGCCGTTCAAAAAAGCCCTGCAGAAACTCAGCCAGCAACAGCTGGAACAAGCCTTATTACAGGCTGAAAAAATTGATCAGGCCATCAAAGGCAGTGGTGAAAACCCCTGGCGATTGTTAAGTGAATTGGTGGTTTTGTTAACAGGTGTAAAACTGCCAACGGGTTAACACTTCACCTGTATGGCCGATCACAGACAGCTGACCACCCCACCTCCATACTGCCAGCATCAGACATTCCCACCGGGTTGAATCCCCTGCCACTGACAGACAGCACTGGCGTACCCGGTCGGGCTCACGGGTGACAAATTTTGTCAGTTTGTGACGCAGTACAGAATCCCGACTGGCAAACCACCCGGTTTTGCATAGTATGCAAGCGAACCAACACGACGGGTTGCGGTCATACCGCCGCTTCCGGGAGTATCAAGAGGACAGGCTTATGAGCGCACTGAATCAAACCCAGCAAAATTCGGATCTGGTGTGGGATCTGCAAAAGATCCATCAGCATCAGCGCGCCCTGTCCTTTGTAAAACAGTTTGAAAACCGTTTCTGCGTGTTTTCTTCCACCGTGCGTCAGCTGTACACCAACTACAGCATCTTCTTTCCCGAAGAAGCCAACCGCCAGCTGGTGATCTTGCCTGACCCTTACGCCTTTCACGATACCTTCAGCCATCTGAACCCCGACGCCGTGCAATCCACCGGCCTGCACGTTATTCCCGGCAATCTGATCGGTAAACAGGGGCTGTATCTGGTGATTTCACACAAGGATAAGAATGTACGATCAGTGCCGATCCCGTTTCAGGAAGGTATCCGCCAGATTCTGCGCCGCTCCAACAGCAACGACCCCTTTCTGCCGGTGTTAATGAAAGGCGATCTGCGCGAATTCAACGACAAAATGCCCTGTCTGCACCTGAACCGGCTGCGCCTGAAAGAGCTGCACAGCTTATCCAGCCTGGAACGGGAAGGTATCCGCACCATCATCACCGACAAACTGATGCGTCTGTATCAGGAATCTTCGGCACTGAACCTGGGCTGAACCTGGCAACGAATACGGCGACGCTCAGGCGTCCGCCCGATAATAACGCCGCACCAGCCGGCTCAGTCCTTTGCGCCAGGCTTTGGGCTTAATGCCAAAGGTATGGAATAACCGCGTATCATCGCCGCTTGGCACCCAGATAGCCGGCATCACCCCACCCGCCTGCGATGCCAGCTTCACCGCCCCCAAATCCTCGTATTGCCCGGCTTCGGCCAGCAAGGCCTCGGCAAAGGCATAGGACGATACCGGCTCAACCCCGCAAAAATGGTAAGTGCCCCATAAGTCATCGGTGCAGGACGCCTGTTTGAGCATGGCAATAATCACGTCAGCGACATCGTCGGCCGGCGTTGGGCTGAACTTACGCTGCATATCCAGCGCCGGCTGGGCCTGCTCACGAATTAACGTCAGCAGCTGGTTGGCAAAGTCCTGAGTCATCAGCGAAAAACCCTGACCAATACGCAAAATAAGATGGCGACGGTTTTGCCGGGTCAGTGCTTCAATGGCCAGCAAGTCTTCCGCCAGAGCGGTATGGGCAAAGGTTTCTTCCTGCTCCGCCCAGCCCTTGTCTGGCCGGGGCGGAAACACCGCCAGCGACGACAACAACACCACCGGCACATCTTCTTCGGCGGCCTGTTCCAGCCAGAACGGCAAATGAGCGTAATCGTCCGGATGAAACAGCGACGGCACCAGCACAAAGAATGGTTTGCCGGCCGCCAGCACGGTCATACGCTCGCGGCTTTCCAGCCCGAAACCTTTATACATCAGATCCTGAGCGGCCAGAGCACGACTGAGAAAATGCCCGACCGGCCGGTTGGCGCCAATGATATAGGTGTAAAAACGGCTGATGGACACGCAGCACTCCGCATAAGAAACGATATGGCGCGCATCATACCGCGATGCGGATCAGCAACAAACCAATGCGAAAAACCAATACCAAAGGTGAAGGAATCAATGTGCCAGCGACAGGCGGGCCTGTTCGTGACGATTGTGCAGGGCATCCTCTTTACTGCCGAACAGCTGCACAAAATTCAGACTGATCAGCAGCACCCGGCCATCGCACAGGCCTACATAACCGGCCCGGTACTCCTGCACAAAACGCTCTTGCCGGGGCATCAACAATGGCGCCACCGCCACCGACGCAACCAAACCGTTACCCAATGGGTCACCCACCTGCTGCGGGCTGCGGTACAGACTGAGGCTGTCAGCGGCAATGACTAACGCGGTGCCATTCACCAGCGTCAGCACCTCCACGGCGCCGGCCTGCGGCAGCTGGCGACATTCGGTGGTACGGATCAAATCAGACGATGAAGCACTGAGCATAA
>JAEWQT010000130.1 GCA_023399105.1 Pseudomonadota bacterium
GTTCATGGCCGCAAAAGCGTTAGTTAACTGCTGCATACCCGCAGTATTTTCCGCCACGCTGCGCGCCACATAATCGTCATCCGCTAACGCCGCCGCGGCAGCGGCCAGCGCCACCGAGTTAACGTTAAAGGGTGGGCGTACACGATTCATTAAATCGGCCAGTTCGGGGCTGGACACACTGTAACCGACGCGCAATGCCGCCAGGCCATAAGCCTTGGAGAAGGTACGGGCAATGATCAGGTTCGGATACTGCGGCAACAGCTGAATACCATCCGGGTAGTCGGCTTCCTGCACATACTCAAAATAGGCTTCGTCCAGCAGCACCAGAACATGCGCCGGTACTTTGTTTAAAAACGCGACCAACTCGTCTTTTTTCAGCCAGGTGCCGGTCGGATTATTCGGGTTGGTCACGAACACGATGCGGGTACGGTCATTAATGGCGGCAGCCATTGCATCCAGATCATGGCCAAAGTTTTTCGCCGGCACATTAATGCATTCGGCACCGACCATTTTGGCCACCAGACCGTAAATAGCGAAGGCGTGCTGCGAAGTCACCACGTTGTCGCCGTCGTTCACAAAAACCCGGGTAATAAAATCGAGAATATCGCTGGAACCATTACCCAGCACAATTTGCTGTGGCTGCACACCGAACTTATCGCACAGGGCTTTTTTCAACACAAAACCCGCGCCGTCCGGGTACAGGGTCATGTCGGCCAGTGCCGCCTGCGCCGTCGCCAATGCTTTCGGGCTGGGGCCGAGCGGATTTTCATTGCTGGCCAGTTTCACGATATCGGCTTCGTTCAGACCCAGCTCACGCGCCAGTTCATCAATGGGTTTACCCGGCTGATACGGCTGCAGACTTTGTACGCCGGTCACGGCTAACTGCTGAAAATTCACTGTCATAAGAAACCTTACATCACTGATTTGGGGTAAGAGCCTAACCAGCGGAAATCCACCGCAATATTGCGTAATTCGTCCATCACCGGCGCGATGCTGGCATCGTCGCGGTGGCCTTCAAAGTCAATAAAAAACACATAGCTCCAGGTACCGCTGCGCGCGGGCCGGGTTTCAATCCGGGTCAGGCTGATACCGGCTTTATGGAAGGGTTCCAGCACCTGATACAGGGCTCCCGGCTGATTGCGGCTGGCAATTAAAACGGAGGTTTTATCATCGCCACTGGGGGTGGTGGGCTGACGACCAATAATCAGGAAGCGCGTGGTGTTATCCGGGCGATCTTCAATATTGGCCGCCTGGGTATGCAGCTGATACAGCTCGGCCGCCGCTTCGCTGGCAATCGCTGCGCTGCCCTCTTCTTTGCTGGCCCGCCGCGCCGCTTCGGCGTTGGAGCTGACGGCAATGCGTTCAACGCCGGGATAATGCTGATCCAGCCAGCGCCGGCACTGGCCCAGCGACTGCGCATGGGAATAAATACGCTCAATCACCTGATCCGGTGTTTTTACCAGCAAATTGTGATGAATACGCAACGCCACTTCACCGCAGATTTTCAGGCTGGAATCAAAGAAGCTGTCATGAGTGTGGGTAACCACGCCCTCGGTGGAATTTTCCACGGGCACCACGCCGTAATGAGCAGCACCGCTTTCCACTTCGCGAAATACATCAGCAATGGAAATCTGGCTGCGGCAGGTAACGGCATGGCCAAAATGCTTCACCGCTGCCTGTTGGGTAAAGGTCCCTTCCGGGCCTAAATAGGCCACCTGCAGCGGCTCTTCCAGCGCCAGACATTGCGACATAATTTCCCGGAATAACCGCGCCATGCCCTCATTGGGCAGAGGGCCTTCATTACGGGCCATCACATTACGCAACACCTGGGCTTCGCGCTCGGGGCGATAAAACACCACGGGTTCACCCGGCTGAGCATATTTATGCTTAACCTCGGCCACCTGTTGGGCACAGCGGGCACGCTGATTAATCAGGCTCTGAATCTGCTGATCTAAGCTGTCGATCTGCTGGCGCAGCTGCTCAAGTTCCCGGGCTTCACTCATGGATATTCTCTCAACCGTGACGTTTGGCAAAATCCGCCATAAAGGCGATTAAAGCGTCAACGGCTTCTTCCGAAACCGCGTTATAAATGGACGCACGCATGCCACCCACACTGCGGTGACCGGCTAAATTCAGTAAGCCAGCCGCTTCGCTTTCCGCCAGGAAGGTTTTATCCAGCGCCGCATCTTTCAGGGTGAAGGGTACGTTCATAATGGAACGGTTATTTTTTACCACCGGGTTGGCGTAAAAACCGCTGTTATCAATGTAATCGTACAGTTTGGCGGCTTTGCGATGGTTCACCACAGCAATGCCTTCTACCCCGCCCTGAGCTTTCAGCCACTGGAATACCAGCCCGGCCAGATACCAGCTGTAGGTCGGCGGCGTGTTGTACATGGAGTCGTTATCAGCACAGACTTTGTAATCAAACATGGTCGGCGTGCCCGGCAGAGTGTCACCCAGCAGATCTTCACGGACGATCACCACACAGATACCGGCAGGACCAATGTTTTTCTGCGCGCCGGCGTAAATTAAACCGAATTTCGATACATCAATCGGCTCAGACAAAATCGACGAAGAATAATCCGCAACCAGCACTTTGTCGCCGACATCCGGAATGTAATCAAACTTCACCCCGCCAATGGTTTCGTTCGGGCAATAATGCACATAGGCGGCATCCGCACTCAGGTCCAGCTCGTGCTGCGCCGGTACAGACGTGAAATTATTGCCTTCGGTGCTGGCCGCAATATGTACATCGGCATAGCGCTTGGCTTCGCCCACGGCCTTCTTGGACCACTGACCGGTAACGATATAGTCAGCTTTTTTTCCACCGCGCAGCAGGTTCATCGGCACCATGCTGAACTGACTGTGGGCGCCGCCCTGCATAAACAGCACTTTGTAATTGGCCGGAATTTTTAACAGATCACGCAGATCCTGTTCAGCCTGCGCCGCGACTGCCACAAACTCTTTACTGCGGTGGCTCATTTCCATAATCGACAGGCCTTTGCCGTGCCAATCGGTTATTTCATCGCGGGCTTGTTCCAGAACAGGCAGTGGCAACGCGGCCGGGCCGGCACAGAAGTTATACAGTCGGGTCATTTGCAAAGGCACTCGTTAAAAACTCATACAGGTAAAATACAAAAGGT
>JAEWQT010000137.1 GCA_023399105.1 Pseudomonadota bacterium
CCGATGGCCAGTTGCAGCATCAGCACCACCATGGCAGGTACCATGGCGGCCAGAATCCAGGGATTAATCATTAAGCGGTACCGTAACGGTTATTGAAGCCGGGCTGCGCAACGGGCCTGGTTGAGGGCTTCCTCGGCACTGTAGACCGGCAGCTCAACACAGCGTTGTAGCAGCTCCTGTATGCGCTGATGGTACTTGCTGGCGTTCAGCCGGGCCAGTGCCGTGCTGAATTCCTGATAAATAACCGGCAGCCCGGGTTGTAACAACAGAGCCTGTTCAAAGGCGGCAATGGCGCGGCTTTCGGTGGCGCCATAGGTCAGGCGGCCGACAAACGAGCCGACCCGTTCAACGATGCCGGCCTGCACGCCACCCAGGGCGGCCGGGTACAGCGCCTGCTCCGGATCGCGCTCGCTCAGTTCTTGCAGGGCGTTTTTGGTTGAGCCCAGAAAACCGCTGCTGCTGGCGGCACCGGTGTCCAGCAATTCCAGAATCCGGGCGCGGGCATAGTGCAGGCCGAATTCGGCAAAGGCGTAGTCGGGGGCCAGCGGCAGCAGGCGTTCCGATTCTGCCGCCGCTTCGCGGAACAGGGTTAATTTACGTTCCGGATCATGGGTCAGTAGGGTTGCGTGCATCAGCTTGGCGTACAGGGCCGGTACGGCACCGGCCGGACCGAGCTGCATACCCAGTTCATAAGCTTGCTGAAACCGGCCCTGATAATGCAGGCGCCAGACTTGCTGGGTGGCTGCGGCCAGAGGCTGCAGATCATCCTGCAATAAGGCTTGCAGGGCCGGGTGAGCCTCGGGCTGACGGGCCAGATTCAGGCTGTATTCGCGCAATTGCGGATATTGCTGCAGCATGCTGTGGAAAAAATCGACATCCGGCCAGGGCTGAGCGGTACCCAGATTCAGTTGCGGCCAGTGTTGCTGTAACCGTTCGCCGGTATAGTCAAATTGCGGCAGCTCAGGCGGATAGATTTGCCAGTCGTTGGCCTGACTGAAAGACGACAGCAAAACGATGGTGCAGAACACAAAAAAACGCATAACCCCTCCAGACATTGGCCTCCGAGAACAGAGGCGGCGGGATTATAGCGGCAGTGCGAAGTGGGTTGGGGGGTCGGATCCGGCCATCATGCCGCGCTACCCCGGTTGGAGTAGCACAGCACAAGGGCATTTATCCGCAAGCGTGCTGGCAACGCAGTAGTGGCCAGATGCCGTTATCAGTTGAAGGCATTACCGGGTTTAATGCCCGCGGCCTTCAGGATTTTGGCCAGCGGACAGAAACCGGTAAAGGCTGCCTGGAACATATTCAACCCGACAAACGCGGTAAACCACAGCCAGTAAGCGCTGTGCACCTGAGACAAGCCCAGAGAAACCAGAATCATCAGGCCGGCAAAAGCAAAAACTAAGCGATCAACGTTCATAAACATTACCTTTTTCTAAATTAGAATATGCTTATATAGTTATTTTTTTGGTCAAAGGTCAAGTGAATTTATTAATCAGGCCGATAAAGCCGGGTGAAAGAACCGCACAGGGTCTCGGCGCCATCGTTGCAAACAGCTATACTCGGGCCTTTCTGAACTTCAACCGCTTCCGGATACCCGCAGCCGTATGAAAAGCTCTGACATTCGCAAGGCATTCCTTGATTATTTCGCCTCCAAAGGCCACGAAGTGGTGCCATCCAGCCCGCTGATTCCCGGCAACGATCCGACGCTGCTGTTCACCAATGCCGGTATGGTGCAGTTTAAAGACTGCTTCCTCGGCAAAGACCAGCGCAGCTACACCCGTGCGACGTCATCACAGCGCTGTGTGCGTGCCGGTGGTAAGCACAATGACCTGGAAAACGTCGGTTATACCGCGCGTCACCACACCTTCTTTGAGATGCTGGGTAACTTCAGCTTTGGTGATTACTTCAAAGAAGACGCCATTAAGTTTGCCTGGGAATTCCTGACCTCACCGCAGTGGCTGAACCTGCCGACCGAAAAACTGATGGTGACGGTGTACGCCGAAGACGACGAAGCCTACGACATCTGGAACAAGCAAGTGGGCGTGCCGGCGGAGAAAATCGTCCGTATCGGTGACAACAAAGGCGCCCGTTACGCCTCGGATAACTTCTGGGCCATGGGTGATACCGGCCCGTGCGGTCCCTGTACCGAAATTTTCTACGATCACGGCGAACACATCTGGGGCGGCCCACCGGGATCACCGGAAGAAGACGGCGACCGTTTCATCGAGATCTGGAACAACGTGTTTATGCAGTTCGAGCGCAAAGAAAACGGTGACATGATTCCGCTGCCGAAGCCCTCGGTGGATACCGGCATGGGCCTCGAACGCATCTCGGCCATTATGCAGGGCGTGCACAGCAACTACGAAATCGACCTGTTCCAGGCATTGCTGAAAGCCGCCGGTGAGCTGACTGGTTGCAAAGATACCGAGAACAAGTCGCTGCGCGTGATCGCTGACCATATCCGTTCCACCAGCTTCCTGATCGTGGATGGCGTACTGCCATCCAACGAAGGCCGCGGCTTTGTACTGCGCCGCATCATCCGTCGCGCCATTCGCCACGGTCACATGCTGGGCGCGCCGCTGGGCTTCTTCCATAAACTGGTACCGGCGCTGGCCGAGCAGATGGGGGACGCTTACCCGGAGCTGGTGACGCTGACTGCGCACGTACAGAAAGTGCTGCGTCTGGAAGAAGAGCAGTTCGCCAAAACCCTGGATAAAGGCATGGGCATTCTGAACGAAGCCATTGCCAGCCTGAAAGGCGACACGATTCCGGGTGAAACCGCGTTCAAACTGTACGACACCTACGGCTTCCCGTTTGACCTCACTGCCGACGTGGCCCGTGAACGCGACCTGAAAGTCGACGAAGACGGCTTCAACGCCGCCATGGACAAACAACGGGAAATGGCCCGTGCCGCTGGTAACTTTGCCGGCAACTATGGCAAAGGTCTGGAGATCGATGGCAGCACGGAATTCCTCGGTTATACCCAGCTGGAAAACACCGGCAGCGTTAACGCCCTGTTTAAAGACGGCGTTGCCGTTGAGCAGCTGAGCGCTGGCGACGAAGCCATTCTGGTGCTGGACGCAACCGCCTTCTACGCCGAAAGCGGTGGTCAGGCCGGCGATACCGGTTTCCTGAAAGCCAATGGTGTGGTGTTCCAGGTGAAGGACACCAGCAAAGAAGGTAAAAACCATCTGCACAAAGGCGTGCTGGTAGAAGGCAGCGTGAAAGTCGGTGACCAGCTGACCGCCAGCGTGGATGCTGAAAAACGTCAGTCTACAGCCATTCACCACTCGGCGACCCACCTGCTGCATGCGGCGCTGCGCAAAGTGTTGGGCGAGCATGTCAGTCAGAAAGGCTCGCTGGTAACCTACGACAAACTGCGTTTTGACTTCTCGCATCTGGAAGGCGTAAAGCCGGAAGAAATTGCGCAGATCGAAACCATTGTGAACAGCCAGATCCGCGCCAACACCGAAGTGACCACGCGCCTGATGAACATCGACGACGCCCGTGCTTCCGGCGCCATGGCGCTGTTCGGTGAAAAATACGACGACGAAGTGCGCGTGCTTTCCATGGGGGTGGACAACTTCTCCGTGGAGCTGTGCGGTGGAACACACGCCAAGCGTACCGGCGATATCGGTCTGCTGAAAATCAGCTCTGAAAGCGGCATTGCGGCGGGTATCCGCCGTATCGAAGCCGTGGTAGGGCAGGCGGCGCTGGATTATATCGCCCGTGAAGAAGCCACACTGAACAGCATTGCCCGTGCTCTGAAAGGCAATGCTGATAACGTCGGCGACAAAGTCGAGCAGATGATTGCCCGCACCCGTCAGCTGGAAAAAGAGCTGGATGCACTGAAATCCAAACTGGCGTCCAGCGCCGGTTCCGATCTGGCCGCCAGCGCCAAAGACATTAACGGCGTGAAAGTTCTGGCCGCCCGTCTGGACGGTGCCGATGTGGATGCCCTGCGCACCACCCTGGATCAGCTGAAAAACAAGCTGGGTTCGGCGCTGATCATGCTGGCCTCCGACGTCGACGGTAAAGTGACGCTGCTGGCCGGTGTCACCAAAGACCTGATCGGCAAAGCCAAGGCCGGTGACGCGGTGAAAGAGTGTGCGCCATACGTGGATGGTCGTGGCGGCGGTAAGCCGGAAATGGCCCAGGCCGGCGGTCAGAAAGCCGAAGGCATTGACGATGCGCTGACAGCTTTCAGCCGTTGGGCTGAAGCTGTATTGTCCGCGTAAAAAACGGCCGGCGGATAGCAGGATGCACAGCAACAGTGCATCCTGAATTTCCCCGACCATTGCAGGCTCTGTCTGCTTTCCAGTACCGGGCATTTGTTGTTTAATGAGTGCCCTTTCTTCAGTCAACCCCAGTAAGACACATCATGGCGTTATACGTACAGAAATACGGCGG
>JAEWQT010000258.1 GCA_023399105.1 Pseudomonadota bacterium
CAGGCCGATGATGAATTTGCCCGGCAACAAGCGGATAAACAGGCACGCCAGCAACAAGATCCAGAGCCACAGGATCAGCAAGCCCAGTCGGCCAGCGCTGGCCAGCCCCAACCGGCAGACGCAGCGCCAAACCAAGCGGATAGCGAACCCGGCGCTGAACAACCGGAAAACGCCAGCGCAGCACCCAACGGCCGCGCTGAACAGAGTTTAAGCCGGGAAGAACAGGCCGCCATGGATCAATGGCTGCAGAGCGTGCCCGACCAGCCCGGGAATCTGTTGCAGCGCAAATTTATGTATCAATACCGCCAACAGCCGCGCTTACGTGAATCTGTCCAAGGAGAAGTCGAATGGTGATCCGCCTGTTTACACTGGTGCTGCTGAGCTGGCTGACCGCCCATCCGGTGTTGGCGGCCAGCTTCAGCGCCAGCGTTGACCGCACCCGCATCAGCGAGCAGGAAACCCTGACTCTGAGTTTGCGTTACGAGGCGCAGGTGCTGTTTCAGAAACCCGATTTCCAGCCCCTGGAGCGGGATTTCCGCATTCTGAACGAACAACGTGCGCAGCGCATGGTCGTCAGCAATGGCCAGCGCGAGTCCTACACCGAATGGCTGCTTACCCTGCTGCCGCTGCGTACCGGCGAGCTGACCATTCCGGCGCTGAGCTTTGATGGCCAGACCACCGCCGCCATCCAGATACAGGTCAGCCCCACTCCGGCAGCGGTAAAGCAGCAGCTGCAGGAAGATTTCTTCTTTGTCACCAGCGTCACGCCGCCCGACAGCCTGTATGTGCAAAGCCAGTTGCTGTACACCGAAAAACTCTATTACCGCTTTGAACACGACAACGCCGCATTGTCGGAACTGAAGGTGACCGATGCCCGGGTACAACCGCTGGGCGATGTCCGTCAGTACACCACGGTGATTGATGGCAAACGCCTGGGTGTGTATGAACGCCGGTTTCTGATCTTTCCCGCGGTCAGCGGCGAACTGGTCATCCCGGGGCAGCGCTTTACGGCCCGCATGCTCAACGCTTACGACCGCTGGAGCCGCGGCCAGCAGGTCAGCGTGGTCAGCAAGCCCCTGCGGCTGAACGTTAAGCCTATTCCGGCGGAGTATCCGGCCGCGCCCTGGTTACCGCTCCGTAACCTGCAGGCGGAAGATTTTTACAGCACCGACCCGGCCAGCTGGGTCGCTGGTGAAGCCGTGGTGCACAGTCTGACCCTGCAGGCCGATGGACTGCCCGGCGGCCAGCTGCCGGCCATTGCCTTGCCGGAAATTCCGGGGCTGCGCTATTACCCGGATAAAAACAGCAGCGATGATCAGATAACCGAACAAGGGGTGGTTGGCCAGGCCAGCCAGACGGTGGCCATGGTCGCCATGCAGGCCGGCGAACTGGTTATGCCGGAAATACGCATTCCCTGGTGGAACACCGAACTCGACCGGCTGGAATACGCGGTGCTGCCAGCGCGCACCCTGCAGGTAAAAGGCAGCAGCGCGGCGCCGGCCGCTTCGGCCAGACCAGCCAGCCCCGCTCCGACCGCTTCGATGCCAGCCACCGCCACCGAAATACCGGCCGCCGCGGCCTGGTTGCTGGGGCTGGGCATGGCATTGCTGCTATCACTGGGGCTGAACCTGTGGCAATGGCGACGGGCCCGTGGCCTGCCGCTACCGGGCACACCGGAAACTCTTGCCCCGTCCCGGAATGCCCAGTGGAATGCCCTGAAGCAGGCCTGCAACAGCAACCAGCCGGCCGCTATCCGCACGGCTTTGCTGGCCTGGGTGAACGCCGGCGGCATGGGGCCGGTTGCGACGCCGATCCACAACCTCGGCGAATTGAGTCGCCGGCTGAACGACCCGCGCCTGCAGAACGAACTGGCGGCGCTGGACGCTCATTTATTCAGCAGTCAGCCCAATTCGGCGTTTAACGGCCAGAATTTAAAAACCCTGCTGAAATCAGGGCAATTCCGGCTACAATCGGTTAGCGAAAGATCGGCGGGGCTGTACCCATCAGGCTGACCCCTGTTGGGTTTATCAGCAAATTGGCTAGTAGTAGCCACTGACTATTATGGTTATAGTCAGCCACTATTTCTTATATAACCCAAGGGTTATTAAGATGCGCCGAACAAAAAACCAATAACCAACCGCAACCGATTGGATGAAACTATGTCTTTAAACCGTCATTTGCTGAGCCTGACCGGTGCCGCCGCACTGCTGGCCACTCAGGCTGTCTCTGCTGCTGCTCTGGACCCGAACGCCCTGCGCGCGCAGGCCAACAACTTTTTCAAACCGCTGCCGGCCACCATGCCCGGCAGTGAAAAAGACACCCCGGCCAAAATCGCCCTGGGTGAAAAACTCTACTTTGAAACCGCGCTGTCTGTTAACGGAACCCAGTCCTGTAATACCTGCCACCGTCTTGATGGCAAGCTGGGTGGCGATGATGGCAATCGCGTATCACCAGGTGCCATCGAAGGCAAATTTGGTGGCCGTAACTCACCGACCTCCTGGAACGCCGGTTTCCATCTGGCGCAGTTCTGGGATGGCCGCGCGGCAGACCTGAAAGAACAGGCCAAAGGCCCGATCCTGAATCCGGTCGAAATGGCCATTCCGGATGAAGCCACCGCCGTCAGCAACCTGAAAAAAGCCGGTTATGACGCTGAATTCAAAGCCGTATTCGGTTCTGCGGATGCCTTAACTTACGACAACGTCGCCGAAGCCATCGCGGCCTTTGAGCGCACCCTGATTACCAAAGATCGTTTCGACGATTTCCTCAAAGGTGACAACAAGGCACTGACCCAGGCTGAACTGCAGGGTATGCAGGACTTCATCAGCACCGGTTGTATTGCTTGCCACACCGGCCCGCTGCTGGGTGGCCACATGTATCAGAAAATGGGTCTGGTTAAACCCTATCCGAACACCGAAGACAAAGGCCGTTTTGACGTAACCAACAACCCGTCCGATATGTACGTGTTCAAAGTACCGTCCCTGCGTGACATCTGCTCCACCGCCCCTTACTTCCACGACGGCAAAGCCGCCACGCTGGACGTTGCCGTAAAAGAAATGGCCATGTACCAGCTGGGTCGTGATCTGGATGAGAAAACCACTCAGTCTATCGTGACCTTCCTGCGTGCGATGGATAACCAGCGCGAACTGAAACTGACTGCGAATAAATAAGCAGCTGAGGTTAAAGCCTCTGAATAAAAAACGCCGCAATTGCGGCGTTTTTTTTTGCAGTGTTTTCAGCATCTTTTCAGTGAGTTTAACTCTGCGACACTCCGTGTTCAGCGAGTAAAGCTAAAAAAGCCGCTTCATCCAGCACCTCAACCCCAAGGCTCTGGGCTTTGGTTAATTTAGAACCCGCCTTTTCCCCAGCCACCAGAAAATCGGTTTTGGCCGAGACACTGCCGGCCACTTTACAGCCCAGTTGTTCCAGCAAGGCTTTGGCGTCGTCACGGCTCATACCACTGGCCACCAGCGTGCCGGTAATGACCGCGGTTTTGCCACTTAACGGTAAATCATCCGCCACCACCGGTTCCTGCTCAGTCCAGTACACGCCAGCGCGTTGCAGCTGCTCAATAATGCTGCGGTTATGGGGTTCGGCGAAAAAGTTATGAATATGCGCTGCCACCACCGGGCCGACATCCGGCACCTGCAGTAACTGTTCGGTACTGGCGGCCATAATGCGGTCGAGAAAGCCGAAATGCGCCGCCAACTGGTTAGCGGTTACGGTACCGACTTCACGAATGCCGAGGGCATAAATAAAACGGCCCAGCGTGGTCTGTTTGGCAGCTGCCAACGCATCGAGAATATTCTGTGCCGATTTTTCTGCCATGCGCTCCAGACCGGCCAGCTGCTCCAGGGTTAAATGAAATAAATCATCGACGCTGTCGATCAGGCCTTCATCCACCAGCTGTTCGATTAATTTATCGCCCAGGCCTTCGATATCCAGCGCCTTGCGCGAGGCAAAATGTTTAATGGCTTCTTTACGCTGGGCGGCACAGAACAAGCCGCCGGTACAGCGAGCCACGGCCTCCCCTTCGACCTTTTCCACCAGCGACGCACAGACCGGGCAATGGGACGGCAGCACAATGTCAGTGGCATTGGCCGGACGCTTGTCAGCCACCACCGACACCACCTGCGGAATCACATCCCCGGCACGGCGGATAATCACGGTATCGCCGATTTTTACCCCCAGCCGCTGCACTTCGTCCATATTGTGCAGGGTGGCATTGGAAACCGTCACGCCGGCGACGTGC
>JAEWQT010000288.1 GCA_023399105.1 Pseudomonadota bacterium
CTCTTACCTTAGCCATGGCATACACCTCCGCGCGCCATAGGAATGGCGACCGTATCGGCAGTGTTGGTTAGCATTTCCTGTTCAATGGCTTCCCACAGATACAGGATCTTGCGTCCACCAAACGGGCGGATGTAATGCTTGCCCTCCAGCAAGACATTGTCCTTCAGTGAGTTGCGGATAGTTCTTGCGTCATATTTGATGCGTGCAGACAGCTCTTCGGTTGTCAGATATGTCGTATTCATGAGAATATTTGCTCCTGTTGCGATCATCGAATGATAATATAAGTTATCAGATGATTATTAATATAAACACACTTGGGAGCATTTCAAGTGGTTTTTGATAATTTTTATTATCACTGGTGCATTCTATGATCCGGTTTCATCTGAAAAAGCTGATTGCGGACAAAGAGTTTGCTGAAAAGCGGCGCATCACCATTGCGGAGATTTCGGAAGAGACCGGGATCAATCGTATGACCCTGTCAAAGATTCTGAACCATCCAGGCCACAGCACGGTTACCGACAACCTCGATAAGCTGTGCACCTACTTCGACTGCAAAATCGAAGACCTCGTTACCTACATCAAAGAGTGATCCCTGGATCACTCATCTGCTCGATCTCCCCGTCTTGATCTCCTTGTGCCTTTAGTTGCCTTAAGGTCAGGTCAAAAATCAACCACCTCGATATCTGAAAAATTTGGGCACAGTTTGGGCACAAAATGGGCACAGGCCCGTTTTTGCTCTTTTTTGGGCGACCGTTTGGTGGGGTAAATCTGAGTGTTTTCGGATGTATCCGGACGATGGAAAACTGGCTGGTGAACAGAGCTATCTGGACAAGAATTGACCAATCACAGCGCTGTGCCCAAAGTAGCCTTAAGGTCAGACAGATTTTTCAGAGGAATAGAAGAGGGGGCAGCCCAGTAGCAGGGCCTGAATGGCGAAACCCAGCATTCATGCGGATTTCAGGCATAAAAAAACCCAACACATGGTTGGGTTCTTTTAAATGGTTGCGGGAGCAGGATTCGAACCTACGACCTTCGGGTTATGAGCCCGACGAGCTACCAGGCTGCTCCATCCCGCGTCAGAGGCTGCGAATATTACGCAGGCTTGCTTGTGCTGTCAACCTAATTTGTTGTTTTCCTGACGGTTTTGGTCATCTATCGGCCTCGGCGGCCTCTCTATCGAGGGTTACTCTGTCTGCCAGGTTTCTGTCGCCTTCAGGCTTCGCCAGCCAGCCTTTTGGCCAATACAGCTGTACTGCGTATCCGTATACACTCGCCACTATAGTGTCTTGGAAGGAGAATCCAGCGTGAGTACAGAAAGTAATTCCGGTGTTTCTGAGCAGGTCGGGGTTGATAACAGCCAACCCATCATACGTACCAGCAAATGGGGCTGGATGTTGGCAGCTTTTGTGGCCGGTATTTTAGGTAAGGCTTATGGTATCCCGGCGGGGGTGGTGATGCTGGCCGTGTTCTTTTTTCTGCAAGCCAAAGCCGGTCCGGTTAATGCCATTGTTGTGGCATCAGGGTTGGGAGTGGCGGCAGGCCTTGGCGTCAGTGCATTGCTGGGCAATTAAGTCATCGTGATTCAGGCTGGTTGTGGTATGCGATGCCCCCGCACCTGATCGCGTCCGCTGTGCTTGGCCTGGTATAAGGCCTGATCGGCTTCGCTGATCAGGTCGTCGATGTTGGCCATGCTGTGGTTGTACTCTGCAACGCCGATGCTGATGCAGAAGGTCAGCGACTGGCCATCCGGCAGATAAATTACTGCTGCTTTCACGGCCTGGCGTAAATCTTCAGCTATGTGTATTCCTTCATGAGCATTGCAGTCCGGCAGCAGAATCATAAATTCCTCTCCACCAAAACGGGCCACCAGATCCGTCGAACGACGATTGTTCAGCATGATTTTCGCCAGTTCTATTAACACCTGGTCTCCCACCGGATGCCCATGTTGATCATTGATAATTTTGAAATGGTCGATATCAATGGCCAGTAATGAAAAAACGATTTTTTCCTGCTGAGTATTTGCCACCAAATGACTGGCTTCCTGGTAAAAGTAGCGGCGGTTGTACAGCTGGGTTAATGGATCGGTACTGGCCTGTAATTTAAGATCTTTCTGTGCGGCCTGTACCGATTCCAGCATGCGGATGCGGTAGGCAATAATAAATGACAGCATGAGTGATTCCAACGCGATTCCAATGCCTACGCCATGGCTGGCAATGTAGGTGAAGTCAATCATTCCTTTATAAAAAAGCACCGCTATGCCATTGAAAATAAGAAAGAACGTGTGCCCGATTAAAAAGAAACGTGCCAGAAGATTGCCTTTAATGACTAATGAGATAGTGACTGATATGGTGATCAGCATCATCAGTGCAGCCAGGGTACTGGCGGGTTTCAGGGCTCCCTGTATGTCGAATAGTGCATAAACAAAATCCAGGGCCAGTAAGATAAGCATCAACTGCAGAAACCGGTGTTCGGTGGGGTGGTCTTGCCGGGTGGAAAAAATTGCCATCATGAACAAAATAAGGAAGATTGGCATGGATAGCAGGGTGATGTGCAGTTTGAAAAGTTCTGTACCATACAAATTAAAGGCATTGGCAAATAATCCGTATGACAGCGCTATCCAGATAGCACCTGACGCGAGATAAAGAGAGTAATAAATATTTTCTCTGCGGCTGGAGTAGAAATACAAAAGGAAATTATAAAAAATAAGTGCTAACAGTACTCCGGTAAGCAAAGCGATATCGTTATGAGTTCCCAGTAGTGCGCGGATGGAATGTTCTTTATCCAGCAATTCCAACGTAAACCACTGGTGTGAATAAGAATGGCTGTGCACATAAATTGTGTAAGAAATAGCCGGTTGCATGGTAAAAGGAAATACGGCGCTGCCACGGTACATCAGCGGATGCTGGCTGGCGGTATCCATATCGATAATCTGTTGTTCCAGCAGTTCGTTATTGCTGTATGCATAAAAACCGACCAGTTGGTTGTGATAGGCGTAAGGATGGTGCAGATAGAGTGTTTTTTCTTCAGTGGCGGTATTTTGCAGGTCAATTCTGGCCCAGGTTGATTTCGCCGCTGTTCCTAATGACAGTTTGTTACCGGATGGCTGAAAGGGTTGCCGGATGATGTCTTCAATACCGAGCGATTCTGACGCATCAATAAAGTAAGCCATGCGGAATTCAGTCAGGTTGATGTCTGGTTGGTTCAGCTGCAGTGGTGTGGCATGGGCCTGATGCAGAAATAATATCGATGCCAGTAGTAAATACCTGAGTGCCGGCTGCAAAAAATGTTGTAAAACCTGCCGCGCAGATTGACAGCGACGAGACGAACAACAGGACCGGGTTCCAGCTTGAATTTTGCTCATTGCCACTCCTGGCATTTGGCGTTACCAGGCTGTCAGTGTGGCGATTCCGGTCTGTTTACGTCAGTCTCAAATGTTGCAATTGTCTCAATTTTGCCAGGCTGGCGTATGGTGGACGGAGGTTGTTAACGATCCACCACTTCGGTGAATACCAGGCCCTGGCCGAAAATCGAGTGCAGCGGCAGCCTGAAGGCTTGAGTGCGCGCTTTTTTGCGCAGGCGACTGAGGATGACATCAACCCGGTGGCCATCAGACTGTTCATGCGGGAACATCAGGTCGGCCACCGTTTCGCGGCTGAACACGGCGCCGGGGTTGCTGCTGAGGGTATGGATCAGCGCATATTCCTGTGTGGATAGTTTCAGTGTTTGCCCATTTGGGGCTGTCAGAATCCGGGATATTTCACTCAGTTGCCAGCTTTGCGGGTGGCTGACAGGGCTATTTGCTGGATTGTGTCGGAACCACAGAGCTTCTATGGAAGACACCAAATGCGTAAAGCTGATGGGTTTTACCAGCGTCAGATCTGCGCCTCTTTGCAGCGCTTGCTGGTGCACCTCCGGGTCACCCTGTGCGGTTATGACAATGATGCGGAATTTATGCATGCTGTGCAGGTAATGCAGAACACTCAGGCCATCTTCACCAGGCAACCCAATATCCAGCAGTACGATTTGGGCGCGTTGCTGGTGCAGGTGTTTCCAGAAGGTTTCGGCCGAATTCACGCCCCAGGCGTTATAGCCTTTCTGCTGCAGGAAAAACTCCAGTTCTTCGCGCAGGTCATCGTTGTCTTCGACGATGGCAATGGCGGGCTTATTAATAGTCATGGTCGTCACCGCTTAAACACCGGGTTTTCGGTATCCGGATTACAAAGCATGCGCCTTTGGCCGGGTGATTGTAGCAATGGATAGTGCCACCGTGTGCTTCAATGATCTGTCGTGTAACAAATAACCCCAGTCCGGCGCCAGGGCGTTTGCTGTTGCCGCGTCGGTAGCGCTCAAAGATAATATCTCCGGCCAGTTCGTTGGGTATTCCCGGCCCTTCGTCGCAAATGGTCAGTTGCAGTTGGGCGGTATCCAGCTGAGTCGTGATGCGTCCGGAGGCTGAATATTTAACCGCATTATCCAGAATATTGGATATGGCAATGCGCAGCAGTGCCGCATCGGCCTGAACATAAAAGGGCGGTGGTGACCCGGTTATTTCCTGATGGTCCAGTAAGAAAATAAAGGGATGTTTCTGTGATACCTGCAGCAGGGTAAGGGCCGAAAATATAATGTCAGTCAGGTTCGCTGGCTGTTCGTCCAGGTACAGGTTCCCTGCGGCCAAACGGGCGTCTGCCAGGCAATTGTCCGTCAGCTGATTCAGTCGTTCAGTGGCTCTTTGTATTTTCTGGTAACGACTACCACGGGGCGAGTCCGGTTGTTCTTCCAGACTACAGAGATTTTCCAGCGTACCGGCAATAATCGCCAGAGGAGTACGGAATTCGTGTGATACCATCCCCATAAACTGACGCTGGTGAAAACTGGCTTCGCGCTCTGTTTGCAGTTCGTGCGCCAGTTGTTGCTTTTCCAGTTGTTCCAGGTGTTTCTCCCGTATCCGGTAAACCGCTATTACCAATACAAGCAACATATTGGCAATGATCAGATACTGCCAGACCACATAGATTTCGCTGCGGAATGGGATCAGGCCAAATACCGACAACAGACTGAACAGGCTGCCCAGTATGCACACGGTTGGCAACAGGCTGGCTCCGAAGGTTTTCAGCGGAGCCGGCCGGGTAAACAGCAGGCGAATCAGGGCAATAAAAAAGAGGCAGGACGCAGACAGAAACAGGCTGGTCTTGATAAAAACAGCCGTGCGATAGTGATCCATAAAAATCAGTGGCAACAGCAGCAGAGTGATAACACTGCAACCCAGTATTATCTTGTGTATACGGGGTAGCTGCTGGCGCAGCAGCAAAACTTCGCTGCTTAGCCACATTAATGCCGCATAGGTGGTCAGGGTAAAAATACTGGTTGAATAATGCTGCCAGGCCAGTGCTTGCGGAAACAGCCAGATCCAGAAGCCCTGCACACTGGCGACCAGAAGGTAAGCACTGGAAAAGGCGCTGCCCGCCCATAATAACGGCGTTTTCAGCAGCACAGCCAATACGATGGCCAGCAGCGCCGACAGCAGGGCAATGCCTAAATAAAAACTCCAGAAGGCGATGGCATTACCGGAATAGCGCAGAAAATCTTCCGGCTGCCACAGGCGTACAAAATACATCATGGTACTGGACGTTTGCAGCCTTACCAGTACCTCATAGTCCTGCTGCGGGCTGGGCGGTGGCAGGCTGAATACCGCACCCCGGTAGTCCAGTCGCTGAATATCGGTACTGGTATTCAGTTTGGGGTGAAAATCGCCGGCCTGCAGTAATTGCCAGTTTGCTTCCTCATTGGCGGGTTTGAGATACAAGCGGATGTCATCGATAAAATTCGGCCCGGTTTCCAACCAGCGGTTGCCGGCATTAAAGGCATTGGCCGGCAGGCGGAATTGCAGCCAGTAGGTAATGCGGGTGTAGCCGCGGGCAAAACCTTCCTGCTGCCATTCCGTGCTGTTGCGCAGTTGTTGTATGGCCTGTTCGGGTTGCAGTGTACCGGCCGGATCGGCAATCACCTGATAGGGAAAATCTTTACCCAGTAACAGGGGTTCACCGGCCTGTGCCGGCATGATCCAGGCCAGGCAGAGCAGCCACAGCCAGCTGCGCCAGAGCCTGCCCTGCAGCGAGTGGTTAGGGCAGCGTTGATGGCGTGTCATAGGTGATCCATTGTTATCGGTAACGGCAGCTGAATAGAGTTTTTCATCTTGATGGTCGTTTTTACCTTATACGCCGGCTAGAGTGTATAAGTTTTTCACTTCAGGGAGCACAACCTATGACTGTACAAGTATTGCAATACCGGCAGATCCCTTCGCTGACGCAGTGGCTGCGTAACGCGCTGCTGAGCATCTGTGTGGCGACACCGCTGACGCTGCAGGCCGCTCCGGAGGGGGTAACCCAGGTCGATCTGGGCAAGGCGAAAGTGAGCATGATTAACGATGGTGTGTATGCACGCCCGCTGGATGAAAAATTTGTTACCAACGCGCCACTGGAGCAGGTAACCCAGGCGCTGCGCGACGTTGGTTTACCGGATGATCGTTTCGATATTCCGTTTAATCCGCTGCTGGTGGATATCGGCAAAGAGCGGGTATTGATTGATACCGGCCACGGTGAGTTTGGCGGCCCGACCATGGGCTTGCTGGTACAGCGGATGCAGGCCGCCGGTATGGATCCGGCATCGGTCACCACGGTGCTGATCACCCATTTTCATGGTGACCATATCAATGGCCTGCGCAATAAAGCCGGCGAGCTGACCTTCCTCAATGCCAAAGTGGTAGTGCCGGCTGGCGAGTGGGACTGGTGGATGAACGACGAACGTATGGCGCAAACACCGGAAGCGGCCCGTGGCACCTTTACCGGCGCCCGCCGGGTATTTGGCCCACTGGCCGATCGCGTAGTGAAAGTGCAGCCGGGTGATGAAGTGGTGCCGGGAATCCGT
>JAEWQT010000314.1 GCA_023399105.1 Pseudomonadota bacterium
ACCTGACGCCGATCAAGCAGCCATTTATAATGCCGGCACGATAAAAATAATAAGGAATCATCATGAAATTGCTGACTATCAGCCTCACTGCCCTGACGTTGCTGTCGGTATTAACCGCCTGCAGTGGCCCATCCAAAGAAGAATTACTGCGTCTGCAATTACTGCAGGCCCAACAGGCTGAAGCAGCCGCCAGCGCCGCACGCCAGGCCGCCGAAGCCCGTGAACAACGGGTAGAACAGCGTTTGCAACAAGCGCTGCAGGCGGTGCAACAGCAGCGTGCCTTAAGCCCGGATACTCTTCAGGGCCTGTTTAAGAACGGCCAGATTCCGGCCACTGGTGCCACGCAATTTATCAGCCTGGAATTGCAGCCCGCCAAATACAATTACGGTGCCAATAAACAAAGTTTTTCGGTCATTGGTATGCGACCGGGCCACAATGAACCTGCGCTGGCCGTCTTAAGCCAACAACTGGCCACAGACGCGCCACTGGAACTGCTGCTGTGGCAGGCAACCGAGCTCAATGCCCTGGGCCAGAGCGTGGCCCGTGACGGTGGCCAGCGCCTGACAATAGTGACCACCGATTTCCGCCGCAGTCCGGCGCTGCGTACTTACAATCGTGCCTGGCAGTGGGAAAACAGCCTGTTTGAAGACATCAGCTGGCACACTAACCCGGAACAGGCCTGGGCCTTAACCTCGGGCCGGAATGTGCGTATGCAACTGGGGTTACGCCTGTGCCCACTGGCCACCTGCCGGGTGAATTATTCTTACCGCGAGCAACCAACCACCGCCATGCAGGCCGATATTCTGAGCCTGTTAATTATCGATGGCCGCACGAATGAGGTGCTGGCAGAGTTTATCCGGGAAGCGGAATAAACGCAGAATGAACGTTGCCGCGCGGTCGTCGCCCCCAAAAAATGGCATAAACCCAAATGGCATGAAAAAGTGGCATAAAAAAAGCGGCTGTCGCCGCTTTTGTTATGCTCTGAATATTACAGCCCCAGGGATAAAGACAGCCCGAAGAAGGCGCCTTTGATGTCCATATCGGCATCGATATCCACATCGCTGCTGTCGGTTTGCAAAGACATTGAGCGGTAACCGCCTTCCAGTGCAACGTCCACCAGCGGAATCGGCAGATCGTAGCCAATGGTGGCACTCATATCAGTAATTTTGTTGTCGCCCATGCCGATGTAGTTCACATCGGCGGCGGCATAAATACCGAACGGCGTACCCACTTTGACTTCGCCATAGGCCATCGGCAGGGTCAGGTCCAGATCAACGCTTTTTGGGGCAAAAGGAGAACCACTTACGGATGCACTGCCATCAAACTGACGGGCGGTTAAACCAAAGTTGATATCAATGTACGGCAGCGGCAGCGGCAGCCCCCAATACAGGGTTAAATCGGTATGCGCCAGATCCAGTTTGGTGTCCACGTCACCGTTGATAGTCTGACCGGCAAAATTACCGACAGTGATATTGCCATCACCTTCCACTTCCAGCGCGGTCTGCTTCAGCTTCACATTCGGAATCAACGGCAGCGGGTGTTCAAAAAACACGGTTAACTGATTGCCGTTATCGGAATCCAGATTCAGGCCATCTTTTTCAACCGACAAACCATCATCCAGCTGACCGGTGGCTTCGGCATTCCAGACGCTGGCTTTGGCACCAACAGTAAACAGCAGATCGGCCTGAGCAGCGACCGGAGCCATGGCCAGAAGAGCGGCCGCGAGTGCAGTTTTTTTCATAATAATTCCTGTTAATCAGTAATGTCCGTTCTGCCGGCAGCAGAGAGTGGCCTTAGTGTGCCGGCAAACCTGCAACTTGCCAATGCCTGACAACGGATGTTGCGCGCCAGAATGCAGGCGATACGCGAAAAAAAACCGGCACTGGGCCGGTTTTTCCACGATCAGAGAATCAAAACTCAATGCCGATACGGCGGCCCACTTCTTCGTAGGCTTCCACCACACCGCCCAGGCCCTGACGGAAACGGTCTTTGTCGAGTTTTTCGCGGGTATTCACATCCCACAGACGACAACCGTCCGGAGAGAATTCGTCACCCAGCACCACTTCGCCGTTGAACAGACCGAACTCCAGCTTGGAGTCGACCAGTAACAAGCCACCATCCAGGAACAGCTGTTTCAGCACATCGTTCACTTTGAAGGTCAGCTCTTTCATACGGTTCAGGTGCTTTTCTTCCACCCAGCCGAAGGAACGGGCGTGGTATTCGTTCACCATCGGATCGCCCAGGGCGTCGTTTTTCAGAAACAGTTCAAAGGTCGGCGGCACCAGATCAATGCCCTCCTCCACGCCCAGACGACGGCACAGGCTGCCGGCGGCGATGTTACGTACCACGCACTCCAGCGGAATCATCTGCAGGCGTTTCACCAGCGATTCGTTGTCTGACAACAGACGCTCAAAGTGGGTCGGAATACCGGCCGCCGCCAGTTTGCTCATGATGAAGGCATTGAACTTGTTGTTCACCATGCCTTTGCGGTCGAGCTGTTCAATACGCTTGCCATCAAAGGCCGAGGTATCGTTACGGAACTCCAGCACCATGTAATCCGGGTTATCGGTACTGAACACCGATTTGGCTTTACCTGAGTAGAGTAATTCACGCTTTTCCATGGGGGATCTCCGCAGATCTCAAATAACACTGAATATTGTCAGACCAGTTCCTGCCAGCCGGATATCTGGTCCTGTTCCAGCAGGCGTACCTGCTGCGGCGGGCAGTCCAGTACCGGGCTTAATTCAGCACGGACCAGCTCGCGGGCATTGTTCTTTTCACTGATATGACCGGCGCTCACCTGCTGCAGACCATGCCAGTGCACACGGCGGATCAGTTCCGCACATTGCTGATTACTGAGGTGACCAAAGCTGCCGGCCACCCGGGCGCGCAGGGACGGCGGATAAGGGCCGTTCTGCAACATCTGTGGATCGTGATTCGCTTCCAGTTGCAGCGCATGACAGTCGCTGTAGCAACTGATGATGTGCGGCGTCAGCGAGCCCAGATCCGATAACACCCCCAGCCGTTTTCCGGCCGCATTCTCCACCACAAACTGCAGGGGCTCGGCGGCGTCGTGTGGTACCACCACCGGCAATAACGCCAGCTTGCCAACACTGACCAGCTGGTCGCTGTGTATACAACGCCACAGGGGATGTTCGGTCCACTGCATCTGCCGCGCCGTACCAAACGAGGCATAAAAGGGTATATTCAGCGCCTCGCACACCAGCACCACGCCTTTGGCGTGATCACCATGTTCATGCGTTACAAACACCGCCTCCAGGTGACGCGGATCCACCGCGGCCTGCTCTAACCGTTGCAGCAGGGTCTTGCGGTTAAAACCACAGTCAACCAACACGCCGCGCTGCTGCTCCATGATCAGCGTGGCATTTCCCCGACTGCCACTGCCAAGAGAAATGTATTTCACTGATCCAGCTGGGTTTTTATCTCGTTTAACAGGCTGGCCGTGAGTTCTTCGCTGGCCAGGGTATCGGTATCGGTCAATAACGACAGATACACCCCCAGACGGGCGCGGCTCATTTTCAGCAAATAGGTGCGGGTTGCGGTTTTGTTACTGCCCCACAGACGTGACCACCAGCCACGTTCCGATTCAGCAACGGCCTCTTCCACCTGCAGATACCAGGTACCGGTGCTGCGGTTAAGATCAGACAACTGCAGGGATGAGGCCGCAAGTGCATCAGTTACCTTGGCCCAGGCGGCAGCAAAGCCACCGTCCAGACGCAGAATTAGGGTACCGGCACCGTCTTTTTCCAGCCGCGGATTCAGGGCTTCATTACGGTAATCGCTGAGTGAAGCCACACTGTCTTCCTGTACGGCGGCGATATTCAACGGCTGCGGCGTCGGTACCGTAAAGCTGTCAGGACGCTGCGGCGTAACAGCCAGCGCAGGAATCGGATAACGCTCGGAGGTGGCCAGAACCATACCGGCAGGCGTCCGGATGGCCGGTTGTTCTTCCGCCTGCAGATAATCCATAGCGCGGTCACGCACCCCAAACAGGCTGCAGCCTGACACCAGTACCAGCGGCAGCAACAACAGAATTCGCATCAGCACGGCGCTCAGATCAGTTCAAGAGCAGACAAAGCCAGCTCTACTTTGGGTTTGAAGCGATCATCCAGCTCCACCAGTGGCAGGCGGATACCGCGTTCCATCAGCCCCATTTTGTGCAGTGCCCACTTCACCGGAATCGGGTTGGCTTCACAGAACATGGCTTTATGCAGAATCATCAGCCGCTCATTCAGCTCGCGCGCTTCGGCTTCACGGCCATCCAAAGCCAGCATACAGAGCTGGTGCATCAGTGCCGGCGCAACGTTGGCGGTTACCGAAATATTGCCTTTACCACCCAGCA
>JAEWQT010000064.1 GCA_023399105.1 Pseudomonadota bacterium
ATTACCAAAGGTGAAGACAGCAGCCAGCGCGTACTGGATGTCGATAACATCGTTATCTGTGCCGGTCAGGTATCGGTTAATGAACTGCATGAAACCCTGAAAGCTGATGAGAGCAAAACCTTTGGTCTGCATCTGGTTGGTGGGGCAGAATTTGCCGGAGAACTGGATGCCAAGCGCGCTATTAAACTGGCCAGCGAACTGGCGGCCAGTCTGTAAAACAAGCGGATGATTCCGTAAGACCTGAAAGGCCGTTTCTGGACAGAAACGGCCTTTTTTGTGCGCCGGTATAAAACAGAGCAGAAAGACAAAAATCAATAGATCAGCGCAAAAAAATATTCCCGGTTAAGCCCCTGTTTTTTCAATAATGGCAGGCATAGTATGGCTTCGCTGTCGGGTTCCCGGCGCTTCTTTCACCACATAACCTTCTTTTACTCTGTTAACAAACAGAAGAATTTGTTACGTCCGTCACATGGATAGCGGTTGATGTTCCCAGGTGAGGTCGTTACAGTCGGTTACATGGTGCGGATTTGTCGTTACCTGAAAAGAACTTAATTAACTTTTATTAAACCTCTGTTATGGAGAACACCATGCGTATTGTTGCTATTGCTGCTCTGACTCTGTCTTCCTTATTCCTGGTTGCCTGTGGCAACAACGAACAAGCTGCTCAGGTTACTGAAAAAGCGGAAGCGGCTATGGCTGAAGCGGCGAAAAGCGTAGAAGAAGCGACCATCGCTGCTGAAAAAGCGGCGGCTGAAGCTGCTGCTGCCGTTGAAGCTGCCACCGCCGAAGCGGAAGCTGCCATTAAAGCCGCTGAAGAAGCTGCTGTTACAACTGCAGAGTAATTGCAGTGACAACAGGCACCGCGTTATTCGCTGTGCCTGTTGTCGTTTTTATCCACGGTAATTTGTTCAACCAGATCGGTAACCGGTTGCGGTTCGGCGGGCGTTTTACGTTCCGGTAATGGCAGGCTGAAACGTACCATCAGAGCAAAACCACCGTCCTCCAGGTCTTGCCATTCCACATGACCGTGCAGTAACTCCGTTAACAGGTTGTAGGTTTGATACAGCCCCAGCCCTTTGTGACGAGCAACGGTACGGCGAGTGGTATAGAAGGGCATAAAGATGGCATCACGCTGGTCTTTATCCACGCCCTTACCGTTATCGCGATAATGCAGTTCCAGGTAATCACCGCGCTCACGGAATTCTACAGTCACTTTCAGCTTACCGGCTTCGTGCAGTTCCTGGTTGTGAAAGCAGGAATTTTCCAACAGCTGGTCGAGCACAATCTGTAAGGCTTCCGGGTAGGTTGGCCAGTCAACCAGATAGCTGTGAACGGCTGTACGCAACTGCAGTTTTTCATCCTGTTTCTGATGTTCCTGTTGCCAGTTCTGCAACCATGGGCGCAACCGCAACAGTTCGCCGGCGTACTGATTTTCCTGCACCACGGCACTTTTCATCAGCTGGTTCAGTTCGTTCAGACGCTCGGTGCCGTTATGAATAAATTCCAGTCCCTGACGCAGATGCTGCTGTTGTTCATCCAGTGTCCAGTGCTGGTTATTATCGTTCAGGAAGGTTTCCGCCATGCGGATATTGCCCAGCGGGGTATTCATTTCATGGGCAATGCCCATCACCAGCTGGCGCAGGGATTGGGTTTTTTCTTTCTGCAGCTGAATTAATGCCTGTTCTTTCAGATAATCTTCGGTCACATCCTGGCCGGAGCCAAACCAGGCTGCGTTTTCGGCATTGCTGCCTTTGCGCATGGTCAGCGACACCATAATGCGCTCTTCGGTTACCGGTTGGGTCATGCTGACGACATAGGCCTGTACCCGGCCATTTTCCTTCAGTTTTTTCCAGAAGGCTTTGCGTTCCTCGGCATCGGTAAACAGACTGTTAAAGCGCGGATTATCGGCATTGAAGTAACGCTGTTCGGTGTAGCCGAGCATGGTGCGCCAGGCCGGGTTGGTTTTACTGAAATAACCCTCACCGTCGAGCTGGAATTTGCCGGTTAACGAATTCTGGTACAGATCTTCATAGTCACGCAGATACTGAATGGCATCTTCCTGGCTTTGCATTAACTCCTGACGTGCTTTCAGCTGATCTTTCTGCAGCTGCATAATGCGTTCGCCCAGCGCCAGTGACAGCAGAATCACCTCCATAAAAGAACCGATCTGGTAGGCGTACAGGGTAAAGGTTGTGGTGGGAATCAGCCCCAGGCTGCGGGCGTTGGCCAGAATCAGGCCGGCAATCAATACCGCCCAGGCAATGGTGAAATAGCGTGCCGCAGCGTGGCCCTGTACCCAGAAGCGGATGCCCACCACCAGCGCCGAGGCGGTCAGAATCATGCTGAGCAGATTATGAATCTGTACCATGGCCTGGTAATGCAGCAGTGGCAGCATTAATACGCTGACCAGAATCAGCGCACTGTACACCCGGAATAAACGGAAGGCGCCGGGACTGTGTTGTTTAAGGGCCAGAAAGTTCGGCACAAACAGGCTCATAATCAGCATATTCAGGGCAAAGAATATGGGCAGCGCAAATTCGTTAATACGCGGTGTGTCGGGCCAGAAAAACTGGAAGGCCGAGCCTTCGTACACCATGTGGAACAGCAGGAACGACAACACAAAACCCGAGTAGTAGAGGTAGCTGCGTTCGCGAGTGGAAAAAAAGATAAACAGGTTATACAGCCCCATTACAATCATGGTGGCGTAATAGCCGCCGCGCAGCAGGTTGCTGGTAAGAAGTTTGTCCTGCAGGGTACCGGCATCAACAATATTGGCCGGAATCTGAAAGGTGCCCTGAGTTTTTATCCGTAACAGCAGTACGTAGGATTGCTGCGGTTCCAGCAGCAACGGCAGGATGGTGTTGGGATGGTTAATGACGCGGTTGTTGCTGAAGGGCTGCAGGTCGCCGCTTTGCTGATAGTGGCACTGGCTTATGGCAGTAATGGGCTGCGGGCACAGCCAGGCTTCGGTCAGATCCAGCAGTGAGTAATGAATCCACAACGCCCAGTCGGCCTGGCTGGTCAGATTCTGCAGCGGCAGTTGCAACCAGAATGCTGACTTACTGAACCCAAAGTTCAGGCTGTCACGGTCGCTTAGCTGCCATCCGCTGGCGGCCAGCGCGGCATCGGCATCTAACTCGCCATTCCGGTCCTCCAACCACAGACTGTGCAGGCCGATGCTGTAGTCACCTGGGCCGTTCAGCGTCAGCAGGGGCGGTGTGCCGGCTTGCTTTTCCGGTTCGGCGTCTGGTTCAGCATTAAGGCCGGACGCCAGCAGCATGGGGCTGAGCAGCAATGTCAGCAGCAGAATAAAGCAGCGGTGCAAAGTCATAAGAAAGCGTGCCGGTCAGGAAAGGTTCAGGAAAGGCTAATGATAGGCCATAACCACAATCAGCAGGGTTAACCAGCCGATCATTCCGGCCACAATGGCCGCCCAGTTGAGGCCCGATAAATGCAGATTCAGGTTAAAAAAGCGGATATGGCGGTCGTGAATGGCGTTAATGCTCATATTCACCAGCGCGTTGGGCAGCAGGGTGAGCAGCGATAACAACCAGCCCCAGGGGTTTTCGTTTACCAGCATCCAGGCCGGAATCAGGCTGAACGCCATAAACAGCATATACAGGCGAATCGGCGTCCAGCGTGGTGCTTCGTTTTCCAGAGTGGCACGCTGGTGCACGCGACGGTACAGATCGTACTGATACAGGGGTGACAACAGCGTGCGCAACAGCGGATTAACCGCCTCACCACGGCGTTGCAGCACTTCCCAGTTGCGGTAAGTCCAGTACAGACCGTACAGGCCGAAGGTGCAGAGCGTCAGCTCGATAAATTTTTCCGTGCCGACCTGAAAAAAGGCCGCTTTCTCCTGCAATTCCACCTGTTCCTGCATGGCCGCATCCCCGCTTAAGTGTGCGGCAGTATACTCCGGAGTGCAGGGGTGTGAAACACGCCACCGCGGCCACGGATCAAGTCTGGTCATCGGCGCAGCCTTTCAGTAATCTAGCCCGTCAATCAGACCGGCCTAAGAATAATCAATGTATGTTTTTTGAACAGGAACGAGGGCACTTCTTCCGCCCGCTGACCGGTAAGTACCGTGCTCAGGTCATGGAATGTCTGCGCGAACTGTACCAGCGCCTGTACAGCTCCAGCAGTGCCGACTACGGCCAGGCACTGGCGCGTGACACCATGCTGGAAATTTTTCAGGAAGCGCTGGTGCGCGCGCCGGCTTTAGCCGATGGCAGCGACGAAGACGACAGCGACGACCTCAGCGAAGGCCGCTTTCGTACCAGCCGTGAACAATCGGTGTGGGTACTGAACCAGTTGCAGGAACACGGCTGGATCGAAAAACAGGTCGACCAGGCCACCCTGCAGAGCACCTTCGCGTTTACCCGCTATGGCCGGCTGTTTACCGAGCCCTTTGTGGCTGAAAGCCGCAGCATGGCGCGTACCCGCCACCGTAACACCCGCAATACCCGCAACGCGCTGGAGTCTTTTCTCGAACGTGGCGATATTTACGACCTGCTGGATGCCTACGAATATTCCGAGCGCATTATCAGCGATTTCACCGACGTGATTGCCGAACTGGAAGAACGTAAGCGCGATCTGGTGCGGGAAATGGAAGATCAGCTGCTGGTGCAGCGCGCCAGTGAAGCCTTCTTTGATTTTATGGAAAACCGTTTCCAGCCGGATTTGTCCGTGCGCTTATCGGCCGACAACGTGGAAAAGCACCGCGACCAGATCAGCCAGCTGATTGCCGGTATCCGCAAGCGCGATAAAACCTTCAAAGCCAACGCCGAGCGGCGTTTGCGCGAACTGCTGCCGGAACTGGCGCAGGAAGGCCAGTCGGTGTTGTGGAATATTCTCGATGGTATCGACCAGCGCCTGCGCAACGCTTCCGACATTATGCTGCCGGCGCTGCGCAAAGCGCTGCAGAGTTTTACCAAACGCGCCGACATTATTATCCGCCAGATGAGCTACCTGGCCTCGCAGCAGCACAACGACGTGCTGGCGGTGTGCAAGCATCTGGCCGGTTTGCCGGAAGCGCAACAGAATGCGCTGCTGGAGCAGGCCGGTGAACGCATGGCAGTGCCGGAAATTGCGCTGGTCGACCCGGCTCAGGTACGGCTGGCACCGCCACGGCAACGCTTTATTGCCAGTGCCGCGGTGGATGAAGGCAAGGGCGATGTGGATATGGACGCCCGCCGCGATATTTATATTCAGCAGGTGCTGGACCAGGCGTTTTTAATTAACCAGCAAGCGCTGAAACAGTATTTACGCCGCCATCTGGGTGCCGGTAATAAAGTCTCCAGCCGCGATCTGCCCATTGAAAACGCGCAGGATTTCCTCGCCGTGGCCCACGCCATTGGCCTGGGGGCTGCCGATGGCTTATCCAGCGAATTTACCATCCGCATCAGTTA
>JAEWQT010000116.1 GCA_023399105.1 Pseudomonadota bacterium
GCCCGGAGCACAGCGTGCCTGCCACTGAAACCCTGTTCGACAACATTGCCAGCGCACTTTATGAACAGGGCTACGCCATTACCACGCAGGCCATTCCAGACGCCTTAACCCAGGCTTTATATCAGCGCATCCAGCAGTTACAGGACGATGATTTTCGTCAGGCAGGTACCGGACGGCAACAGGAACATCAGCTCAACAGCCGTATCCGCCGCGATAAAATCCGCTGGCTCAGCACCGCCGACAGCCGTGAAAAAGCCTGGCTGGATTATATGGCCGAATTACAGACGTACCTGAACCGGCGCTTATTTCTGGGTTTATTCAGCTACGAATGCCATTTTGCTTATTACCAACCCGGTGATTTTTATCGTAAGCATCTGGATGCTTTTCGCGGTCAGGCGAACCGGGTATTAACCACGGTGCTGTATCTGAACCCCAACTGGCAACCCGGCGATGGTGGTGAGTTAATTATTTATAACGCAGAAAATCAGGATGAAGAATTACTGCGGGTTGCCCCCGCTTTCGGCACCCTGGTTACCTTTTTAAGTGAAGAATTTCCCCACGAAGTAGTACCTGCGTTAAATGACCGTTACAGCATTGCTGGCTGGTTCCGTCTGAACAGCAGTAACGCCAATCGCGCCGATCCGCCGCGCTGAACGCTGTTCTTTGCCGCCTGGCGGGCAAAACCCCCGAGAGCTTCTAAACTAACGCCTGACGATGCCGATAACTCAAGGTACACAGAAAGGAGTGTCCTATGTCCTGGTCCGATCTCAGCCTGCGCAAAAAACTGCTGCTCCCCATCGCCCTGGTGGGTGTATTAATGCTCGTATTATCCGCCTTGCAGATTTCCACACTGAACCGCATCAGTGCGCAATACAGCAGCATTAATGAAATTTATATTCCGGCCATTGAATTAACCCTGAACGCTGATCGCGATATGTTTCAGGCACAGATTGCCGAACGCACCATTGCGTCCGGCTTACACCAGAACACCTTTCTGGAAATGCATAAAGAAAACCTGCAACAGGTCGCAACCCGTCTGGGTAAAATTCAGCAAGCCAATATTTCCGCCGACGCCCGCGCACTGGCGGGTGATTTTCTGCAACAATTTTCCCAGTGGCGTCCGCGCAGTGAACAACTGGTACAGGACGCCATTAATTTCCGCCTCAGCAGCACTGCCGCGCTGGCCATGAGTACCGGTGAGCTGGACGGTGAATTTGAACGTATCCGCACCACGCTGGATAAACTGGGCGAATTTTTAGGCAATGAAGCCCAGCAGATGCAACAGGATGCTCAGCAAACCCGTGATCAGGCGATGTCGACCATTGCCATACTGCTGCTGGTAGCACTGATACTGGTGGTGATTGCCGGGGTGTATTTCCCACGCCTGATTACCCGCCCGGTGAACGAGCTGGCGCGCGTCCTGGCGCAGATGGCCGGCGGTCGTGGTGATTTACGCCACCGTATGCCCGAACTGGGTAATGATGAACTGGGGCAACTAAGCCGCAACTTCAACCAGTTCCTGCAAGGCATGCAACATATGATCGGCACCATCCGCGATGTCGGTACCGATGTCTCCGACAACAGCCAAAACCTCGACAACAGCGCCAGTGAAAGTCAGCGCATCAGTCAGGCGTACGAAGATGCCATGAGCCTGGTGGCGACCGCCAACCACGAAATGAGCCTGGCCATTCAGGAAGTATCGGTGAACACCCAGCAGGTATCGGAAGAAGCCAAACACGCCGATCAGTCGGCCCGCGAAGTATCGGGTAAATTCCAGCATGCCATGGAAGAAATTCAGGCCCTGGCCGACAACGTCAACCATTCCGGTGAAGTAATTCAGGAACTGGTGGCCGAAACCACCAACATAGCCTCGGTACTGGATGTGATTAAAGGCATTGCCGAACAAACCAACCTGCTGGCACTGAACGCGGCCATTGAAGCGGCCCGTGCCGGTGAACAAGGCCGGGGCTTTGCCGTAGTCGCTGACGAAGTGCGCACGCTGGCCAGCAAAACCCAGCAATCCACCGGCGATATTAATGTAATGATTGAAAAGCTGCGCGCCGGGGTAAACCGGGCCGTCAGCACCATGAATGAAAGTCAGAAAAAAGCGGTGAAAACCGTGGAATTTGCCAGTGAATCGGAAGGCAGTGTGCGCGCCATCTCCAGTGCCCTGCAAAGCATCAGCGACCGTATTCTGCAGATTGCCTCGGCCATTGAAGAACAAACCTCGGTCATCAATGAAATTAACAGCAACCTGAGCGATGCCAAAGAGTTAAGCAGCCAGGGCAGCGACAGTGCCGCCCGCATTAATCAGGCGGTAATCAGTCTGAATGAACAGGCGCAACGCCTGCAGCAGGAAATCAGTAATTTCTCGCTGTAACCGTCCGTGCATAAACTCTGACCGCGAAAACAAAAAAAGCCGGCAACCATCGTGCCGGCTTTTTTTTGTGCCTGGCAGCGAATTACAGCAGCACCAGCCAGGACAACACCGACTTGGTTTTCGCCACGCCCAGCATATAAACAAAGCTAAGCACCGCACCGGCAAACGCCGGACGACTGGCTCGTTTGATAGCAACCACACCAAACCCGATATAGGCCAGCAAAGCCAGCACTTTGGCCGTCAGCCAATGATGCGTCAGCGGGTATTGGCTGATCTGAATGCACAGCATAATGGCGAACACCAACAGCAGGGTGTCGATAACATGCGGCACAATTTTCAGCAATTTATTACGCCGCCAATGCGGAGCAAAATAAAACAAACCGAAGCGTATAACGAACAGCATAATGCTCAGATACGCCAAACCGGCATGGCTGTGTTTCAGGGCAGAATAATCCATACAATATCCTTTCAGGTGGCAGAGCCAGCACAACAAACGGGCGCCAGAATAACAAGATCAGCGCCGCTGATCACCCCCTGTCAGCACGCTGGCACAAAGCGGCGCATTCCGTCTTTGCCTGCAGCGCCAGCGCAGGGAATAATAGGGTTTTCAGGCAATGGGCCTGCCATGGAGTGAGCGATGAAATTTTTGTTACTGATGCTGGGGCTGGCCAGCCCGCTGCTGTGGGCTACCGAGGTGTACATTTCCCGTGATGCCGAGGGTAACGTCACCTTCAGTGACAAACCCGGAGCCAACGCGCAGCGCCACGAAGTGCGCGAACTGCCATCCATTCCGGCAGTACGCATTCCCGCCAGTGCGCCGCAACCCGCCAGCGTCAATGAGCCATCCTTCAGTTACACCAGCCTGAGCATCATTACCCCGGTTGATGGCCAACAACTGCCGATCGGTCAGGCCGGCAATGTGGAGGTGTCCGGTGTCCTCAGCCCCGGCCTGCGCGAAAGCGACACCTTGCTGTTAATCCGCAACGGCACAGTCATGCGTCAGGGCCGGCAAACCTCGTTTCAGTTACAGAACCTGGAACGCGGCGAGCACACCTTGCAAATGGTGGTGCGGGATCCAGCCGGCAAGACCCTGATCAGCAGCAATGCGGTAACCATTTTTGTTCAGCGGGCCTCGGTACTGCGCCGCGCCCCCTGACGCAAAGAACCATTTTGGTGCAA
>JAEWQT010000120.1 GCA_023399105.1 Pseudomonadota bacterium
TCTGGCCTATTACCTGGGGATTGCCGGCGCCTTTGTGCTGTCGCCGGTGTTGCTGCGGCCGATTCTGCACATTACCCGTATTTATCAGCTCAGTTCGCTGGCCGATTTGCTGGCCTTCCGTTACCGCAGCCGGCTGGCCGGCATGCTGGTGTCGCTGTTTATGCTGGCGGTGGTGGTGCCGATGCTGACGCTGCAGATTTCTGCGGTGGCCGACACTCTGTATCTGCTGAATAATGAGCTATCACTAACCACCCTGGCCTTTGGATTCTGTGTGGTGATGGTGTTGTTTGCGGTGCTGTTCGGTGCCCGTCATGTGTCGCCGCGCGAGAAGCACGAAGGGCTGGTGTTTGCACTGGCGTTTGAATCGCTGGTGAAACTGCTGGCCATTCTGGTGCTGGGCGGGGTGGTGTTGCTGTCGGTGTTTGCACCCGCCGGCGGGCTGGAACAGTGGCTGGTGGATCATCAGGAATTGCTGAGCAATCGCCAGTTGACCCTGCAGGAAGGCCCGTGGCGCACGCTGCTGCTGGTGTTTTTTGCCGCAGCGGTGGTGATGCCGCATATGTTTCACGTCACCTTTACCGAAAACCTCAACAGCGATGCGCTGAAACCGGCCAGCTGGGCCTTTCCGCTGTTTCTGTTGGCCATGGCCATGATGGTGCCGCCGATTCTGTGGGCCGGGGTGTATCTGAATGTGCAGACGCCGGCGGAGTATTTTGCCATCGGCATCGGCCTGCAGCTGCAATCACCGGCACTGGTGATTATTACGTTCCTTGGCGGCCTGGCGGCGGCGTCCGGCATTATGATTGTGATGACGCTGGCCACGGCGGCTATGTTCCTCAACCACCTGGTGCTGCCGTTTCATAAACCCAGCCCGCGCCACGATTTCTACCGCTGGCTGCTGTGGATGCGCCGTGCGCTGATCGCCGGCATTCTGCTGCTGGCTTACTTCTTTTATGCCCCCGTTGGCACCGGGCTGGATCTGAACCGGCTGGGCTTGCTGGCGTTTGTCGCCTCGCTGCAGTTTTTACCCGGGGTATTGGGATTGCTGTATTGGCCACGCTCCAACCGTAAGGGCTTTTTGTCGGGACTGATCGCCGGCATTCTGGTCTGGGCTTACAGTATGCTGCTGCCGTTTTCGGCTTATCGTATGGATTGGCAGCTGCCTCTGCCGCTGCCGGTGGTGGACGAAACTAACTGGCATCTGGCGGCCATGGCGGCGTTTGGCATCAATATGCTGCTGTTCGTGCTGGTCAGTCTGATCAGTCGCCAGAAAGCCTCGGAAGTGTCGGCGGCGCAGGCCTGTTCGGTGGATACTCTGTCGCGCCCCAGCCGGCGGCCGCTGATTGCCGGCAACTCCAACGATGTGATTGTGGCGCTGAGCAAACCGCTGGGCCGTTATGTGGCCGAGCGTGAGGTGTATCAGGCGCTGGCCGATCTCGATTTGCCCTCTTACGAAGACCGCCCTTATGCGTTGCGGCGGCTGCGGGCGCGGCTGGAAGCCAACCTGTCAGGCCTGATGGGGCCGACGGTGGCGCACGATATTGTCAGCCGTTATTTGCCGTTTCAGGAAAATGCCGAACTCAGTGAGGATATTTACCAGATTGAGCAACGGCTGGAAGGCTTCCATGACCGCCTCAGTGGTCTGGCCGGTGAGCTGGATAACCTGCGCCGTTATCACCGGCAAACGCTGGAACGCTTGCCGATGGGGGTGTGTTCACTGGCTGACGACGGCGAAATTCTGATGTGGAATCAGGCCATGACCGAGCTGACCCAGATTCCGGCCAGCCAGGTCACCGGCTCGCATCTGAGCCGGTTGCCCCCGCCCTGGCAAAGCCTGCTGCAGGATTTTTTGCGTAACCGCGCCATGCACGAATACAAAAAACGGGTGGATATCGGCGCTCGGCCACGCTGGTTCAGTTTGCATAAATCGGTGATCAAACCCAGCGGCGGCCAGCCCGGCGGCATTGTGTTGCTGATGGAAGATCAGACCGACACCCAGTTGCTGGAAGACGAACTGATGCACAGCGAACGGCTGGCCTCGATTGGCCGGTTGGCGGCCGGGGTGGCGCACGAGATCGGTAACCCGGTGACGGCCATCGATTGTCTGGCGCAGAACATGCGCTACGAAACCGAGAACCCCGAGCTGCTGGAAATGGCTAACCAGATTCAGGAGCAGACCCGGCGGGTAACCCGTATTGTGCAGTCGCTGATGAACTTTGCTCACGCCGGTCATCATTCCACCGAGCATGAGCCGGTGAATCTGGCCCACATTATTAACGAAGCCATGCAGCTGCTGCGCCTCAGCAAGCGCAGCCAGGATATTCAGTTTGAAAACCTGTGCCATGACAGCCTGTATTTACTGGGTGATGCCCAGCGGCTGGTGCAGGTGTTTGTGAACCTGCTCAGCAACGCCCGCGATGCCAGCCGCCCGGGCCAGACCATCCGGGTTGATGCTGAAGCCGACAAACATCAGCTGGTGGTGCGGGTGGTGGATGAAGGCCATGGTGTACCGGCGGATAAGCTGGACCGCATTTTTGAACCCTTCTTTACCACCAAAGATGTGGGCAAAGGCACCGGCCTGGGGCTGTCGCTGGTCTACAGCATTGTCGAAGAACACTATGGCCATATTGCCATTGAAAGCCCTGTCAGCAACGGCCGCGGAACTTGTGTTAAAGTCAGCTTACCGCGCTACCACCCTGAACCTGTTACAGAATCATCGGAACCCGCTGCATGAGCCATATTCTGGTTGTTGAAGACGAAACCATTATCCGCCAGTCGGTGTGTCGTTTGCTGCAACGCCATCAACACGACGTTACCGATGTCGATTCGCTGGTTGCTGCCAAAGCTCAGGACCTCAGCCGGTTTGATCTGATCATCAGTGATCTGCGCCTACCCGGTGGCATGGGCACCGAGCTGGTCGAGCTGGCCGGCAGCACGCCGGTGCTGATCATGACCAGTTATGCCAGCCTGCGCTCCGCTGTGGATGCCATGAAAATGGGCGCTGTGGATTACATTGCCAAACCCTTTGACCATGAAGAAATGCTGCAGGCAGTGAAGCGTATCCTGACCGAATCGCAGCTGGCACAAAAGGCTTCCACTCCCAAAGCCCTGCAGCAGGAAGTGAACCGTGAGTACCCGCACAGTGGCATTATCGGCAGCTGTGAACCCATGTTGTTGCTGTTCAAAAAGATCAGCAAAGTCGCACCCACCGATGCCACCGTGCTGATTCTGGGCGAGTCCGGTACCGGTAAAGAACTGGTGGCCAGGGCGCTGCATAACCAAAGCCGTCGCGGTAAGGCTGAAATGATCTCGGTGAACTGTGCCGCCATTCCGCCAACCCTGATTGAATCGGAGCTGTTCGGCCATGAGAAAGGCGCTTTTACCGGCGCCAACAGCATGCGCCAGGGGCTGGTCGAAGCGGCCGATGGCAGCACGCTGTTCCTGGATGAAATCGGTGAACTGCCGCTGGAAGCCCAGGCCCGCCTGTTACGCGTCTTACAGGAAGGTGAAATCCGCCGCGTTGGCTCGGTACAGAGCATCAAGGTGGATGTGCGCCTGGTTGCTGCCACGCACCGTAACCTGAAGGAAATGGCCCAGCGCGGTGAGTTCCGTGAAGATTTGTATTACCGCCTCAACGTGGTCGAGCTGAGCCTGCCACCGCTGCGTGAGCGGGGCGATGATGTGGTGGAAATTGCCAACGCCATGCTGGCCCGGGCCTGCGAAAAAATGCAGCAACCGCCCATGCATTTCAGTGCCGATGCGGTGCAGGCGATCCGCAGCTACCAATGGCCGGGTAACGTGCGCGAGCTGGAAAACGCGGTGGAGCGGGCGGTCATTCTGGCCGATGACGACAGCATTCCGGCCGCTATTCTGGGGCTGGACTTATCGCCGGACCGTTATATCAGTACCAGCATGCGGGAAAATCTGGTGCAGCCGGAGCCATACAGCAGCACCAGCCAGCCGCAACAGCAGGGTGATTTGTCGCTGGACGATTATTTTGTGCATTTTGTGCTGGAAAACGAACAGGCTATGACCGAAACCGAACTGGCGCGCAAGCTGGGGATTTCCCGCAAAAGTCTGTGGGAACGGCGTCAGCGCTTAGGCATTCCCCGCCGCAAAGGCAACCGCTGAGGCGGTGCTGTCATGCGGGCGGGTGTTACGGTAACAACTGCGGTAACACTTGCCCGCCCTCCGTGCGTTACTGAACGCCACCAAAAGTAACACTTTCTTCACAGCTGTCCGGGCTTCTTCAGTTTCTGCTTTGTAATGTATTGATTTATAAGGAAATTTAAGTTTTTCCAAAGTTGGCACAGCATTCGCTTTATAGAATACAAACCAATAAGAAATGCACCGGTAACAATAAAAATAACAACCAGGTGCAAGTGGCCAAACAATAAAAATAACAAACGGCCCTGAGTTTATAACAACAATAATAAGCCCCGACTCACTGACAGACGATTGCTTAGCCCTCAGGCGAGGGTTAAGCAATCTTCTTTCTTATCTGCTGTTCCGATCCTCAGATCTGCATCTGTACCCTCTGTGACCTGTTGAATCCTTCTTGCCCTGAAACGGGTGGTTACTGAACGAATCCTGCCTGTCGTTCAGGCTCAGCCCTGTCTGACATTGCTGATGGATGAGTGTTTATTCTGTGCGGGGAATAAAAAACGCCCCTCCGGAGAGGGGCAAAGCAACCGTGATTAGCTTGATGAGAGAGTTCACCACCCCACCAGACGGCGGTGGAGTACTGAGTACCGGCGCTATCGATAACGTCGATATGCAAACGATATTGTTTCTCGTTTGCATAGTCAATAATAATTCTCATTTAAATTTATGATTGGCGTAAACTGACCAAGTCCGGAGGGCTGCCCAGGGTGGTGTCAGGCATAAAACCAACAAGGGCCGCAAGGCGGCCCGATTTCGCGTAACAATGCCCTGATCAGGCGTCGTACTTGTCGATTAACTGCTGATTCAGAGTGACGATGCGGCGGGCCAGGTTATCGATCAGGTTGACGGCCGCCTGCGGCTGGGCTTCGATCAGCAGAATAAAATCTTTTTGCGGTACCGCCATAATGGTACAGGCCGTGCGCGCCACTACGGTGGCCGAGCGTGGCTCGCCGGTGAATACGGCCATGGCGCCGAACACTTCCTCTTCGCCAATGTCGCCGACTTTCTGACCATCCACATACACATCGGCTTCGCCGCTGATGATGGTGTAAACATGGTCGGCAATGTCGCCCTGGCGAATAATGGTGTCGCCAGCGGCAATGTTCTGAAAGCCGGCGGTCGGGCGAACCTGATCGCGGAACATATCGGCCAGATAATTCACCAGTAAGGCGTTCTGACAGATCAGCAGATGGCTCCAGTAATGCTGGCGACGCTTATCCGAGTAAACGTGGCGCAGAAAGCGTTCGCGGTCGATGGGAATCAGTTCGACAAATTCATCGGTCCGCAGCACCGGGCCGGGCATATTGAAGGCCTGCAGAATGCCGATTAAATCGCCCTCATCGAAGCTGACCAGATTCTGGCCGTTTTTGCTCAGGTAGAGGACGCCATCCTGTACCAGAAACAGCTGGTCACGATCAAAGTGGCTGTACAGGTCATCGATGCTTTCGAGGGTAATGGGGCTGGCGTTCAGCTCAAAACCATCCAGTAACTCTTTGGTCAGTTGGGTCAGTCGTGCCAGTAACTTATCCAGAGTTTCTGTTGGTTTGCCGTTCAGATACATGCCTTCCCCCGAGTGCGCCGCTTTTGCTGTTATAAATGCAGACATGCAATGTAACGCAAAAGACCGGCAGCTTGAACTGCCTGCCAGCGCAGAATAGCGGTTTTGTGCTGCGGGTCAGGAATTGGGTGGGCCAGCTGTTACGGATGGCGCAGGCGAATGCCATGGGTGACCGACAGCAGTATTTCGGCGGCCGGAATGGCGACCGGAAAATAACAGCCACTGATCTTGGCGTCGGCGAGGCTGGCACCGTCCATCAGACAGCTGCGGAAGTCGATACCACGCAGGTCGGCGCCGCGAAAGTAGGCATCCGTGAGGTCTGCATTGGCAAGATTAATGCCGCGCAGATCCAGGCCGCGTAAATCGCAGCCGCGCAGATCGCAGAGGGTACCGCTGGCGCGGGCCTGATTAAAACCCTGCACATTGTCGTGCCGCAGCATCTGGTAAAGCGGATCCTGGCTGATCACCGGAGTTGCCATAATGATTCCTTCTGAAATTGCCATCAATTAAACTGCCGTACGCTCATTATAGACCGGCTTATGACCCAGGCTTTTTTATTAACCAGTCACTGGCAGGACAGTGGTGCTGATACGCAACTGACGTTCTGGTGGCTGACGCCGGAAGGGCCGGTACGGCAGCAGCTGCGGCATCCCTCGGTGTGTTTTATTCCACTGCCGGACCAGCCGCGCGCCAGTAGCATAGCCGCCACACTCGGCTGGCCGGTACAGATACGGCCGGTACCCCTGCAGTATTTTGACGGCAGTGCGGCGGCTGCCTGTTATTTACCGGCGGGTTACGTTTACCGCTGGCGCGATGTGCTGCAGGAGCAGGGCATTCGTTGCCGTGAAACCGATATTCGACCTACCGATCGCTATTTGATGGAGCGTTTTGTCTATGGCGCGGCGGAATTGCACGGTGATTTTCAGCCGGATCCGCAACGCAAGTTTTACCATTGCGACGGTGGTAAAATCCGCTCGGCAGTGGCCAGTGACTGGCAGCCCCCGTTGCGTTGTTTGTCGCTGGATATTGAAACCTCCTTTCCTCGCCGTGGCCAACCCGACCGACTGTTTTCTATTGGTTTCTACGCCGACGATTATCAGCGCGTACTGATGCTGGGGGATCTTGGGGCCAGCACGCCTGCGCTGCAATATTTCAGCGATGAACCGGCGTTGCTGCAGGCCTTTTTACAGCAACTGGCCGACTATGATCCGGATGTGATCATGGGCTGGAATATTGTGCAGTTTGATTTTGAATTTCTGCGCCGTAAATTTCAGCAGCACGCGATTCCATTCACTCTCGGTCGGGATGGTTCGGAACTGGAATGGCGACAAAGCCGCAGCAACCCCGAACGTATTTTTTTAGCCATTGCCGGCCGGGTGGTACTGGATGGCATTGATGTATTACGCAATGCCACCTACCAGTTTGAAAGTTTCGCGCTTAATGATGTGGCGCAGCATTTTTTGGGTGAGCAGAAATTATTAACCGGTGCCGATCGCGGTGGTGATATTGAGCATTTATTTATCCACGACAAACCGGCCTTAGCAGCCTATAACCTGAAAGACTGCCAGCTGGTGTGGCAGATTTTTGCCCGCGCCGGCTTGCTGAAATTTGCCATCGAACGTGCGCGCATGACGGGGCTGACGCTGGACCGTAACGGCGGTTCGGTGGCCGCGTTTGAAAATCTGTACCTGCCGCGCCTGCACCGGGCCGGTTTCGTGGCACCGGATATCGGTGATGGTTACAGCGCGGAAAAAAGCCCGGGCGGCTATGTGATGAATTCGCGGCCCGGTTTGTTTGAGCATGTGTTGGTGCTGGATTTCAAAAGCCTGTATCCCTCGATTATCCGCACCTTTTGCATTGATCCGATGGGGCTGGTGGAAGGCATGCGCTTACCAGCGGCCGCCGATCACAGCGTGGTGCCGGGTTTTTTCGGCGGCCGTTTTCACCCGCAGCGGCATCTTTTGCCGGAATTAATCCGCCAGCTGGGCGACAAGCGCGAGCAGGCCAAACAGGCTGGCAATAAAGCCCTGAGTCAGGCCATTAAAGTGATTATGGCGTCCTGCTATGGCGTGCTGGGTTCGGAGGGCTGCCGTTTTTACGATACCCGTTTATCGGCCTCGATTACCAAGCGCGGGCACGAGATTATTCAGCGCAGTTCGCAGTGGATTCAGCAGCAGGGTTATGACGTTATTTACGGTGATACCGACTCGGTATTTGTATGGCTGAAAACCTCGGTCAGCGATGAGCAGGCTGACCGCATTGGCCGGCAGCTGGTGCAGGGATTAAATGCCTGGTGGACGGCCACTCTGCAGCGCGAATTTGGCATTACCAGCTATCTGGAAATGGAATACGAAACCCATTACCGGCGCTTTTTTATGCCGTCCATTCGCGGCGCCGAAGAGGGCAGTAAAAAACGCTATGCCGGGTTAATTGTCGATGCCCGCGGCGAACCTCAGATGGTGTTTAAAGGGCTGGAAACCGTGCGCAGTGACTGGACCCCGCTGGCGCGTAATTTTCAGAAAGAGCTGTACCGGCGCATTTTTCTCAACCAGCCTTACGCCCAATGGCTGCGGGATGAAATTAAAGCGCTGCTGGCCGGCGAGCGCGATCAGCAGCTGGTCTACCGTAAGCGCTTACGCCAGCCACTCAGTGCGTATCAGAAAAATATTCCGCCCCACGCGCAGGCCGCAGCCCGGCTGGAGCAATGGCTGCAGTTGCAGGGTCTGCCATCACGGTTCGGCCATCGTGGTGGACGGATTGAATACCGCATTACCAGTAATGGTCCGGAACCGGTCTGGCCGGACGGCAGCAGCGGAGCTGCGGTGGATTACAGCCACTATCTGGAAAAACAGCTGCGGCCACTGGCCGAAGCAATTTTTCACTTTACCGGCGATGATTTTGCCAACCTCGCCGGTTTGCAGCTGTCGTTATTCTGAGACGTCCTGTAATAAACCAATGGTGTCCGGCATGTGCAGTACCAGATACACCAGGATGCCCAGCCAGAATACCGTACCGATACTGAACACCACTTTGGACACGGTGCGGAATTTATCTTCCCGCGGCTGAATGCCTTTTAAACGCATGGTGAGCTGGGTGGTGAAATTGACCGAGGCAATGTTGACCAGCAGCAGCGCCAGGGCCCCCATGGCTAATTGCCAGTTCTGAATACCCAGCATAATGCCCAGCGTTACCGTGGGCGGTAATAACGCCACCGCCACCATCACGCCCACCAGTACCGATGAGACGCCGGTGGTAATTGACAGCGCCGCCGCCGCGCCGGAGGCCAGCGCCAGCGCCAGACTGCTGAGGCCAACATGGGTACGGCTCATCAGTTCGCTGGTTAAGTCGATGTTGGGTGACACCACCCCGATGCCAATCGAAATAACCAGCGCCAGTAGTAAGCCGGCCAGCAGGGTGCGCAGGGATTTGCGTACTTCTTTGATGTGGCCAAGCGTGGTCGCCAGCGACAGTGCCAGGTTCGGCCCCAGCAGTGGTG
>JAEWQT010000145.1 GCA_023399105.1 Pseudomonadota bacterium
TCGATGCCTTTTTAACCGGCGAAATCAACGAGCCGGCGGTGCATTTAGCGCGCGAAACCGGCACCCATTTTTTCAGCGCCGGCCATCACGCCACCGAGCGCTATGGCGTGAAGGCGCTGGGGGAATATATTGCGCGGGAGTTTGATGTGATGGTGGAGTTTCTGGATCTGGATAATCCGGTGTGAGTAACACCGGATTATTATCAAGGGTGACAGCGTTTATACGCTGTGCACCCTTGGTGATTTTTTAACGGTTAAGGATCTTGTGATCAGAAGTCTTCCAGAGCGTCGACCACAATAAAGGCAATAACTCCAATATCGCGCGGTTCATCTTCATGATCCCACTTACCAACGGCCACTTCGGCATTCACCATTGCGTCGGTAAAACCACCGTATTTAGTGGTTGATTTGCCAATATAGTGCGTTGCCAGACGGCCAGATGCACTGTCAACCTGAACACTGCCACTGAACACTGGCTTTGCGATGGCATCCCCATAGCTGAATTTACGCAGATAGCTCATTTTAACGACAGTTTTCAAACCATCCTGAGCGTTCTCATCATACTGAATGGCTGTATTTTCCTGCAGTAATCGAATGATATCCGCACGCAATGCATCAGCCATTTCAGTTTCTGTCATGTAACCCGCAGGCTGCTTGGCGGACTCCAGGTTCAGTTCAACTTCAACCGCGGATACCACCATCGGTTTGTTACGGTAAGCGTTGGCGTCCGGAGTGTATTTAAAAGTTGATGAGCAGCCTGTGAGCAGTGCTAACAGTGAAATCAGTGTTACGGTTTTAATGTTCATATTCATAAGTCCTTTACAGAGCATTGGATAGGCAACAAGACGGGAAAATACCAGTTACCTGCTGATCTTGAGGGGATAGAAAACCGCGCCATGGTCATTAAATAAAAAGGTATTGCAAGTTATGAATAACAATATGCAAACCCTGTCGCAAATATTGTTATCTCTGTAATTTACTTACCCCAATCAACACCAATCCCATCCCCACCGCGGTCGCCCAGCCAAAGGGCTCATTGAGGAATATCACCGCCATTAACGTCGTCATCACCGGGCCGATGGTGCCGGTGACGCTGGCCCGTGCCGGGCCAATGCGTTTAATCGCTTCGCTGACCATAAAGGTGGGCAGTACGGTGGCGAATAATGCCAGTGCAGCAGCACCCAGCCACAGCGTGGTGGTCATCGGCGGCAGGTTCATGCCTTCGGATATCAGGTAATGCACAAAGGTGGCGACCGACGCTGATCCCATGGCGACGCTGGTGAATAACAGGCTGCCCATGCGGCCGATGGCGTTTTTGCTGAACAGCATATAAAACGCAAAGGATAAGGCGCTGCCCAATACCAGCAAGGTGCCGGTGGTGATGCTGCGGATATCGCCGGCGATGCTCAGATCCTGCCCGTACACCAGTAACAGTCCGGCATAGGTCAGCAGCAGGGCAATCAGGTGATGGCGTTGAAAGGCCTGACCAAAAAACAGGGCGCCCAGAATAATCACCAGGGTCGGGTAGGCATACAGCATCAGCCGTTCTAGTTGGGCGCTGATGTATTCCAGCCCTTTTAAGTCCAGGTACGACGCCAGGTAATAGCCCAGCAAGCCAATACCGGCGGCTTTCAGCAATTGCCGGGTGGCGGGTTTTTCCGGCAGTTTCCGCCACGCCAGCCAGCCGACCAGAATGTACACAGGTACGCTCAGTAACATGCGCAACCCCATTAACGGCAAGGCGGTCATGCCGAGGCTGTACAGCCATTTGATCAGAATGGGTTTGGTGGAAAACAGAAATGCGGCAGCCAGTGCCATCAATAAGCCGGTGCGGGTGGCGGTAACAGATTCGGATGACATAACAGTATTACCAATGCGGGGGAGTAGAGTAGCAAAGCTGACCGAAGCTGTCTGTGTTTAAGGTTGTGCGCTCTCCAGCGTCAGTTCAACCCGTCGGTTGGTTGCCCGCTGTGCGGGCGTGTCGTTGGCGACCAGCGGCCGCGTATCGGCATACCCTTCTGCGCGTAATCGATCGGCGGCGATGCCACTTTCCACCAGGTAACGGATCACGCTGCCGGCGCGGTGGCAGGTGAGGAGATGGATTCCCCGCTAACCGGATCCGTCAGCGGCTGTGGTGCTGCCACCCAGTGCGGTGCCCACAGCAAAATAGCCAGCGCAGCAATGCAGCCGATCAGGGCCGGAATAACCAAAGACTGCAGTAACGAACTCAGCGGACGCATTTGCCGGAAAACCCCCATCACCATAAACTGCGCAAGAAAACGGCATAGTACCAGAACCGCCGCCAACCGACCCCACCGAGAACGCCTTTATGATCGAGCGCCGCACCCTGCTGAAGCATCTGGATACCATTCTGCAAACCGCTAAGTTCCGCGACTATTGCCCCAATGGTCTGCAGGTGGAAGGGCATGAACATATTGGCCATATCGTGACCGGTGTTACCGCCAGTCAGGCGCTGGTGGATGCCGCCATTGAACGGGGTGCTGACACCATTCTGGTGCATCACGGTTATTTCTGGAAAGGCGAAGACGAGCGCGTTACCGGTATTAAACGCGAACGTCTGAAAGCCTTGCTGGCCAACGACATC
>JAEWQT010000147.1 GCA_023399105.1 Pseudomonadota bacterium
CGCGATCTGGCAGAGGAGGTGAGTAAAATTCACCGCTATCAGGTGGCGTACCGCAAACTGATGGAAGAGTATCTGGCGGCAGGTATGTTAACCGTCTACAACGCCGGCTTTATTACCCTGGATAAACAATTCCTGACCATCGGTATTAACGGCATGGTCGAAGCGGCGGAATCGCAGGGCCTGGTGGCCGGTAATAATCAGCCTTATAAAGACTTTGTGCGTCAGCAGCTGCAGGTGATTTACGAAGCCAATAAAGCAGCGAAACAAGAATACGGTTATATGTTCAACACCGAGTTTGTACCGGCGGAAAACCTGGGCGTTAAGAATGCCAAATGGGACCGTGCCGATGGCTACAGGGTACCGCGCGATTGCTATAACTCGTATTTCTATGTGGTGGAAGACACAGATACCAATGCACTGGATAAATTTCAGTTGCATGGTAAAGAGCTGCTGGATTTCCTCGATGGTGGCTCGGCATTGCACCTGAATCTGGAGGAAAAACTCAGTGAGACCGGGTACTTGTCGTTGCTGAATATTGCTGCCACCACCGGCTGCAATTATTTCTGCGTCAATGTGAAAATCACCATCTGCAACGAGTGCGAAAAAATTGATAAGCGCACGCTGGATTACTGCCCATCCTGCGGCTCGGACGATATCGACTACGGTACCCGGGTGATCGGCTATCTGAAACGGGTATCGGCGTTCAGTTCTGCCCGTCGCAAAGAGCATAATCTGCGTCATTATCATCGCCGTGGCCGCAGCGCAATTGCCGCCGGTGCCGATGAATTAAGCGCCGCTTCCTGATCTGCAGCAAGATGCGGGCTGATCTATCTCCGATGGGGTATGGTTCAGCCCGCCTGCACAGGGTTTTATTCTGCACTAACCGGCGGAATTGTTATGACCCTGAATCTTTATCACCAGACCAGTTTTTCCCTGTCACCGGATTATATTGCCGACGAAGCTCAACAGCTGCGGCAACAGTCACCGGAGCTGGCCCGCTGGGCCATGGGCGGCGGCGTCATTGTGCATCAGCCGGCCACCCAGATTCAGGCCCATTTAATGGCGGAATCTTTGCTGCAGAAAGGCCTGATCCCGGATACCCGTTATTTTTTTCAGCGCCTGCAGGATCTGGATTGTCTGACGCAGCAGGCCATGTGGCTGGTGGTGCATATGACTTACGCCAACCGGGTGTATCTGGATGGCCGCGATCTGCCGCCGGACGCTTTTAAAAGCCATCCGCGTGGCCATACCGGCGGCGCGCTGAATATGGTGCCGGCTTATGCCGGGCTGCTGGCGCTGAATCATTTTACCCGCCAGCCGCGTGACTGGATTATGGGACAGGGCCACTGTGTGGCGGCCATTGATGCACTGCAATTATTAACCGGTACGGCCAGCCCCGAACGGCGTCAGCAATACCCATTAACGGAAGACGGCATCAGTCGTTTTGTCGCCGCCGCCGGTAATCACCGCATTGATGTGGGGGGCGTACGTGCCGGTACGCTCAGCGCTCATGTGAATGTGCACACCGCCGGTGCGCGGCTGGAAGGCGGTTATCTGGGTTTTGCCGGTATGCAGTATGCGCACATGCCGTTGCCGGGGGAGCGGCTGGTGGCATTTTTAAGTGACGGCGCCTTTGAAGAACAGCGCGGTACCGATTGGGCGGCGCGCTGGTGGCGTGGCGAAGACACCGGGCTGGTGTCGCCGGTGATGATTGCCAACGGCCGGCGCATTGACCAGCGCACCACCATTGCCCAGCAGGGCGGTTGCAGCTGGTTTGTCAGTCATTTACGCAATCAGGGTTTTGCGCCCTTTGTGATTGATGGCCGTGATCCGGCGGCGTTTTTGTGCGCACTCTATTACATGGAAATTCAGCTGCAGCAGGCCTGTGACCGTATCCGCGCCGGCGATGCCCGCTATCCGGTCGCCTTGCCGTATTGCATTGCTGAAACCGTTAAAGGTTTTGGTTTTCCCGGTGCCGGCACCGATGCCTCTTACAGTTTGCCCTTAGGAGCACAACCGCAGCGAAACCCGGAAGCGCTGGCTTTTTTTCATCAGGGGGCACGGGCGTTATTTCATCCGCAGCCGCAATGGCAGCAGGCAGCCGAACGTTTGCAGCAACCTAAGCGGAAATTAACGCCCTTATTGGCGGTGAACTGCCCGGAGCCGGACTGGACCGACCGGCGAGAATCACCGATGACGGCGCTGGACCGCTATTTTATTGAATTAACCGAAGTGAATCCGCGCTTACGGGTACGCATTGGTAACCCGGATGAATTACGCTCTAATGGCATGAGTCAGACCCTCGATCAATTCCGGCATCGGGTGACCAGTCCGGAAATATCGGCCGCCGAAGCGGTGGATGGCTGTGTGATTACGGCACTTAATGAGGAAGCGGTGATCAGTGCCTGCCTGGCCAATCAGGCCGGTATTAATCTGGTGGTGGCCTATGAAGCGTTTTCTATAAAAATGCTGTGCGCGCTGCGCCAGACCATTATTTTTTCCCGTCAGCAAAAAGAAACCGGCGACACCGCCGGCTGGCTGGGGTTTCCGGTGATCACCACGTCACTGATCTGGGAAAACGGCAATAACGACCAGAGTCATCAGGATTCCAGCCTCAGCGAAAGCCTGATGATTAAAATGGCCGATATGGCACGGGTGGTGTTTCCGGCCGATGCTAATTCGGCCATGGCCTGTCTGCGCGCCTGTTACGGGGATCTGGGCGTGGTGTGGAACCCGGTGGTACCGCGCTCAGTGTTGCCGGCTGTGTTTACCGGCCAGCAGGCCACCCAGCTGGTGCAGGATGGTGCTATCTGTGTACGCGGCCATTGTGGCGCTGAAATTCAGCTGGTGGCCTGCGGGGCGGTGCAGTTACAGCAGGTCTTAAAAGCCTCTGATCGCCTGAAACAGCAACGGGTTGCCCATTCGGTGGTGTACCTGCTGGAGCCGGCGCGTTTCCGCCAGCCGCGTGACCGCTGGGAAGCTGC
>JAEWQT010000155.1 GCA_023399105.1 Pseudomonadota bacterium
GCTGGCCGGCCATTTGCAATCGCATGGTGAGCTGACCCTGGATGCCGGCGCCGTTAAGGCGCTGCGTGAGAGTGGTCGCAGCTTGCTGCCCATTGGCGTGATTGCCGCGCAGGGCAAATTTGAACGCGGCCAGCTGGTCATCTGCAAAGATGAGCAGGGCACTGTGGTGGCGAAAGGGCTGGTGAACTACAGCCACAAAGACGCTGCGCGCATTCTGCGTACTCCCACAGCCCAGATTGAACAGGCGTTGGGGTATATTGCTGAGCCGGAGATTATCCACCGCGATAATCTGGTGGTGCTGTAAGCCACGACAGGTCGCTGCTGTCAGAAGCAGCCGCTGTTATTAATGGATGAGAGAGGAAACCCATGATTGAGGCCGTGAAAGTTGCCGGACTGAACGTCCGTAACGATGCCCCCTTTGTGCTGTTTGGTGGCATGAACGTACTGGAAAGCCGTGATCTGGCACTGTCCATTTGCGAACACTATGTAAAAGTGACCGAAAAACTCGGTATTCCCTATGTGTTTAAGGCGTCGTTCGACAAAGCCAACCGGTCGTCCATTAACTCGTACCGTGGCCCGGGGCTGGATGAAGGCCTGAAGATTTTTGAGGAAATCAAAAAGACCTTTAATGTGCCGCTGATTACCGATGTGCACGAGCCCTATCAGGCCGCACCAGTGGCGGAAGTGGTGGATGTCATTCAGCTGCCGGCCTTTCTGGCGCGCCAGACCGATCTGGTGGTGGCCATGGCCAAAACCGGTGCTGCCATTAATGTGAAGAAACCGCAGTTTCTGGCTCCGCACGAAATGCGTCACATCATTACCAAGTTTGCCGAAGCCGGTAATGAGCGGGTGATGCTGTGCGAGCGCGGTTCCTGCTTCGGTTACAACAACCTGGTGGTGGACATGCTGGGCATGGATGAAATGAAAACCATGGCGCCGGTCATTTTCGATGCAACCCATGCGCTGCAGCGTCCGGGTGGGCGTGCCGATTCTGCCGATGGTCGCCGCCAGCAGGCGTTCCAGCTGGCCCGGGCCGGTATGGCGCTGGGCATTGCCGGTTTGTTTCTGGAAGCGCATCCGAATCCGGCCGAGGCCAAATGTGACGGCCCGTGCGCGTTGCCGCTGGATAAACTGGAGCCTTATCTGGCCCAGATGAAAGCCGTCGACGAGCTGGTGAAGTCATTTGTACCGGTTGTGATTGATTGAACATTGTTTAACCGGGGCGCACCCGCTAGAATACGCGCCCGTGTTGACACCGGGTCGCTATCTCTGGATAATCGCGGCCCTATTAGTTTTACTGATTAACCAATTTTGAGGAGCCGACTGTGGCAAATTCCGCTGGTTCTCGTAAACGCGCCCGTCAGGCTATCAAACGTCGTGCTCGCACTGTAGCCCTGCGCTCAATGGTTCGTACTTACATCAAGAAAGTACACGCCGCTGTTGCGACTAACGACTATGATCAAGCTCAGGCCGCATTTACTAAATCACAACCTTACATCGACAAGATGGTGAACAAAGGCATTCTGCACAAGAATACCGCTGGTCGCATCAAGAGCCGTCTGAACGCTAAGGTGTTCGCTCTGAAAGGTTAATCCTGACAGCAGTGAATAAAAGAACCCGCTCCGGCGGGTTTTTTTATGCGCCGGCGCTGCATTCCGGCCGCGCCGGCGTATGATAACGGGCTTTCCGCCCGCATGGATTATCGAGAACCGCTCATGGCAGAACAACCGCAACCCCCCGTTTCGCCCGCCAAAAACAACCCTGGCCTGCTGCGTTCGTCGTCCATTGTCAGCCTGATGACCTTGCTCAGCCGGGTATTGGGATTGATCCGTGATGTGGTGGTGGCGCAGTATTTCGGCGCCCGTGCTGACCCGTTTTTTGTGGCCTTTAAAATCCCCAATTTTTTCCGCCGCCTGTTTGCCGAAGGGGCATTTTCGGTCGCCTTTGTACCGGTGCTGAGTGAATACCGGCGCCTGCGGCCACTGGATGAGGTGCGGCTGCTGGTGGCGCGGGTATCCGGGGTGCTCGGCAGTGCCTTGCTGGCGGTGACGGTGGCGGCCATTATGCTGGCCGATTATTTGCCCTGGGTGTTTGCGCCGGGCTTTCGCAGTGACCCGGAAAAATTCGCCTTAACCGCAGATCTGCTGCGTATTACCTTTCCGTATTTGCTGTTTATTTCCCTGGCGGCTTTTGCCTCATCGGTGCTGAACAGCTATGGCCGCTTTGCGGTGCCGGCGTTTACGCCGGTGCTGCTGAATGTCTGTCTGATTATCGCCACGGTTTATGCCACGCCATTATTTGAAGAACCGCTGTTTGCGCTGGCCTGGGGCGTGTTTTTTGCCGGGCTGGTGCAGATGCTGTTTCAGTTGCCCTTTGTGGCCCGACTGGGGTTGCTGGTGCGGCCGCAGTATCAACCCAAAGATGAGGGGGTGCGCCGTATTGGCGGGCTGATGGTGCCGGCGTTGTTCGGGGTGTCGGTCAGCCAGATCAATCTGCTGCTGGATACCTTGCTGGCATCGTTTCTGGAGCCCGGTTCGGTCAGCTGGCTGTATTATTCTGACCGCCTGAATAACCTGCCACTGGGCGTCTTTGCCATTGCCATCGGCGTGGTGATTCTGCCGGCGCTGTCGGGTCGCCATGCGGCGCAGGAACAGGACGGTTTTTCCCGCACCCTCGACTGGGCTGTGCGGTTGGTATTGCTGATTGCTGTGCCGGCATCGTTAGCGCTGATGGTATTGGCCACGCCCCTGATGGCGACCATTTTTTATTACGGTGAGATTACCGCCTATGACGTGGCGCAGATGAGCCTGAGCCTGCAGGCCTATGGCGCCGGTTTGCTGGCCTTTATGTTAATTAAAGTGCTGGCGCCGGGTTTCTATGCCCGCCAGGACACCAAAACCCCGGTCAAAATCGGCATTCAGGCCATGGTGGTGAACATGGTGCTGAACCTGATTCTGGTATTTCCCTTTGCCCATGCCGGGCTGGCGCTGGCCACCTCGCTGTCGGCCTATTTCAATGCCTATATGCTGTAC